>DAOTYM010000196.1:0-2175 GCA_034434775.1 Anaerolineae bacterium
CTACTACCTCCTGCTGGTGGTGGTCCTCCTGTGCCTCTGGGGCATCCGCCGCCTCATCCAATCCCAGCTGGGCCGGTCCTTTCAGGCCTTGCGGGAAGACGACATCCTGGCGGAACATGTCGGCATCAACACGGTGTGGGCCAAACTGGTCAACTACGCCGTGAGCGCCTTTTTCGCTGGGATCGCCGGTGTCCTCTATGCCCACTACATCCGCTACGTCAGCCCTGAGACTCTGAGCCTGGGCGAATCGTTCACCATGGTGGCCATGGTCGTCGTGGGGGGCATGGGCACCTTCACTGGGCCCATCGTCGGGGCCATCCTGTTCACCTGGCTGCCGGAGATCCTGCGGGTAGCAGCCAGTTACCGCATGGTCATCTACGGGGCCATCATGATGCTCTCCATCCTCTTCATGCGCTCCGGTCTAGTGGGGGCATATGCCACCTTGGTGGAGCGGTGGCAGCACTGGCGGGAGGGGCGGACACCATGACGACCACACAGGACCCCATCCTGCAGGTAAACCGCTTGAGCAAACACTTCGGCGGTCTGGCTGCGGTAGACGGGGTGGACTTCGCCCTCTACCCCGGCGAGATCTTGAGCCTCATCGGCCCCAACGGCGCAGGCAAGACCACCGTCTTCAACTGCATCACGGGCATCTACCGCCCCACCAGCGGCGACATCCTCTTCCGGGGCAAAAGCCTGGTCGGGGAAGCCCCGCACCAGATCATCAAGCGCGGCATCGCCCGCACCTTTCAGATCACCCGCCTCTTCAGGGGCATGACCGTCCTGGAGAACGTCGTGATCGCCCAGCACCTGCACGTCCCCTGCAGCCTGTGGGATGCCTTTTTCGGCCTGAACCGCGCCGCCCGCGAGGCCCGGCGCCGCGAAGAGGCGATGGAGCAACTGGCCTTCGTGGGCCTGGCCGACAAAGCAGACGTGAGGGCCGAGAACCTCTCCCTAGGGGAGCAGAAGCGCCTGGAACTGGCTGTCGCGCTCACCACGCGCCCCACCCTGCTCCTCCTGGACGAGCCAGCGGCAGGCCTGAACCCCAGCGAGACGCAGCAGTTGGACCAGTTGATCGCCAAGGTCCGCGAGAGCGGCATCACTGTGTTCCTCATTGAGCACGACATGCGTATGGTGATGGGCATCTCAGACCGCATCGTCGTGCTGAACTATGGGCGCAAACTGGCCGAGGGAAAGCCGGCCGAGATCAGCCGGAACCCAGAAGTGATTGAGGCCTACCTGGGGCGGATGGAGATCGCATGATCAGATTATCCGACGTGCACAGTTACTACGGGAAGGCACATATCCTCAAGGGGATCTCCCTGGAAGTCTCCGAGGGGGAGATCGTGACCTTGATCGGGGCCAACGGGGCGGGGAAGACCACCACCTTGCGGACCATCTCGGGCCTCATCCACCCGGCCCAGGGCCGCATTGAGTTCATGGGGCAGCGGATTGATCACCTGCCTCCCCCCAAGATCGTCCAGTTGGGCATCTCCCACGTGCCGGAAGGACGCCGCGTCTTCCCCAACATGACCGTATCCGAAAACCTGGACATGGGCGGGTTCGTCCTGGGCAACGACCAGGCCCGCCTGCGCCAAAACCGGGAGCGGGTCTACGCCCTGTTCCCCCTCCTTGCCGAGCGGCGCAACCAACTGGCTGGCACCCTTTCCGGCGGCGAGCAACAGATGCTGGCCATCGGCCGCGGCCTCATGTCCAGCCCCAAAGTCTTCCTGCTGGACGAGCCCTCCCTGGGGCTGGCACCCAAACTGGTGGAACTGATCTTTGAGGTGATCCAGGACATCAACAGGCAGGGCACCACCGTCCTTCTGGTGGAGCAGAACGCGGCCATGGCCCTGCGCATCGCCCACCGGGCCTACGTCCTGGAGACGGGGCGCATTGCCCTCCAGGGCCCTGCAGAAGAACTCATGGGCAACGAACACGTGCGCAAAGCCTACCTCGGCAAGTGAGGGAGGACTCACCCTCGGCCGCTCCACGCACGCGCGGGAGGCGTCGCACCAGAGTCCAGGCTTGGCACACCAGAGCATGCCAGAAGAAGAGGCGGGACCGGCTCCGGTCCCGCCTCTTGGGGCCTGGGAAGGGGGCAAGTAGATTTAGACCTTGGCCTTGCCGGTGCCGGTCTCAATCCGCTTCCAGGCAGCCACCACCGCCACCACG
>DAOTYM010000197.1:0-6499 GCA_034434775.1 Anaerolineae bacterium
CGGCGACGAAGAAGGGGAGGGAGAGGATGTAAGAAGCCAGCCATCCGCCCAGGCCCGGCCCCAGGACCATCCCTATCCCCATGGCCGCGCCCATCAGCCCCATGCCGCGCCCCCGCTCCTCGTCGGACGTGGAATCGGAGATGTACGCCAGCGCGGTCGGCTGGGTGGCCGAGGAGAGGATGCCCGAGAGGGCCCGCGCGGCGAAGAGCATCCAGAGCCGCGTGGAGAGGCCGAAGAAGAGTTGGGCCACGGCGTTCCCCAGAAGCCCCAGCATCAGCACCGGCCGACGCCCGATGCGGTCCGAGAGGTCCCCCCACAGGGGGGAGAAGAGGAGTTGCGTCGCGGCGAAGGTGGCCATGAGGAGCCCCAGTTCGCGGCCGCTCGCCCCGAAGGACTCCACGTAGAAGGGCATGACTGGGATGATCATGCCGAACCCCAACATGACCACCACCAGCCCGACGAAGAGGATGGCGAGGCTCCCAGGGTGGGCACGCCCCTTGGCCCTGGCCGGCTCTGCGGATTCCATGGACGTTCCTCAGCGGTTGGTTAGCAGGATGGGCATTTTGCGGCGCAAAGTTTATCACCAGCCGGAAGGAGTGTCAAATTGCCAGGTCGCACCCTCTCTGCTATAATGCCCCTGCCGCCCCAGGGCGGCGTACGCTTCCCATTGGAGGCCCAAGGGCTCTTCCATGCCAGACGACTTTGACCGCATCCCCGAGCGCCGTGGCTCCGACAGCGAGAAGTGGAGCCGCTATCCCCCGGACGTGCTCCCCATGTGGGTGGCCGACATGGACTTCCGGTCTCCCGAGCCAGTCATCCAGGCCCTGCGGGAGCGGGTGGAGCACGGTATCTTCGGCTACGGCACGGAGCCGCGGGCGCTGCGGGAGGTCCTCGTGGAGCGCCTCTGGCGGCTCTACAGGTGGCGCGTCGCGCCCGAGGCCCTGGTCTTCGTGCCCGGCGTGGTCACCGGCTTCAACCTGGCCTGCCGGGCCCTCACCCAGCCGGGCGAGGGGGTCCTGGTGCAGACCCCCGTCTACCCGCCCATCCTGGACGCGCCCGGCCACGCCCAGTGCACGCGGGACGAGATGCAACTGTCCCAGGGGCCGGACGGCCGGTACACCGTGGACATGGACCTCTTCGCCCGGACCATCACGCCCCGCACCCGGGCCTTCATCCTCTGCAACCCCCACAACCCGGTGGGGCGCGTCTTCACCCAGGAGGAACTCGCGGCCATGGCGGAGGAGTGCCTCCGCCACCGCATCGTCATCATCTCCGACGAGATCCACAGCGACCTGGTCTACCGCGGCGCGCGGCACACCCCCATCGCCACCCTGGCCCCGGAGGTGGAGGCCCAGACCATCACCCTCATGGCCCCCAGCAAGACCTACAACATCCCCGGCCTCCAGTGTTCCGTGGCGGTGATCCCCAACCCCGCGCTGCGGAAGCGCTTTGCCGAGGCGCGCGACGGCCTCGTGCCAGAGCCCAACATCCTGGGGTACGTGGCCGCCCTGGCCGCCTACCGGGATGGCGACGCCTGGCTGGAGGCCGTGCTCCAGTATCTGGAGCGCAACCGGGACCTGGTGTGCGAGTTCGTGGCCCGGGAGTTGCCGGGCGTGCGCACGGCGAAGCCGGAAGGGACGTACCTCGCCTGGCTGGACTGCCGGGGAGCCGGCATCCCGGGGAACCCGCACCAGTTCTTCCTCCGGGAGGCCAAGGTTGCCCTGAACGACGGAGCGGACTTCGGCCGCGGGGGAGAGGGGTTCGTGCGCCTGAACTTCGGCTGCCCCCGGCCGCTCCTCCTGGAGGGGTTGGGCCGGCTGAAGGCGGCCCTGGCCTCCCTGAAGAGGTGAGGAGGGCCATCCCGTGGTGCGCCTGGGAGCCCACATGTCCATCGCCGGGGGCGTGGACCAGGCTTTCCCCCGCGCTCTGGCGGTGGGGTGCGAGACGATGCAGGTGTTCACCAAGAGTTCCAACCAGTGGCAAGCGCGCCCCTTGCGGGAGGACGAGGTGGCCCGCTTCCGCCACCTGGCCGAGACAAGCGGCGTGTACCCCGTGGTGGCCCACGACGCCTACCTCATCAACCCGGCTTCGCCGGACCCGGCCCTCTGGCGGCGGTCTGTGGAGGCCCTCGTGGTGGAAGTGGAGCGCTGCCGGGCCCTGGGCATCCGCTGGCTCATCATCCATCCAGGGGCCCACATGGGTGCGGGGGAGGCGGAGGGCTTGCGGCGCGTCGCCGAGGCCCTCAACGAGGTCCTCGCCCGCACGGAGGACGCCGATGTGGAGATCGTCCTGGAGACCACGGCCGGCCAGGGCACGGGGCTGGGGCACCGGTTTGAGCACCTGGCCCAGATCCTGGAGCAGGTGGAGGCACGGACGAGGCTGGGCATCTGTTTTGACACCTGCCACGCCCTGGCCGCGGGGTACGACATCCGGACCCCCGAGGGGTACGAGCGCACCTTCCAGGAACTGGAGGCCGTCGTGGGGCTCCACAGGCTGCGGGCCTTCCACCTGAACGACTCCCGGCGGGAGCCGGGGAGCCGGGTGGACCGCCACGCACACATCGGAAAGGGGGCGCTGGGCCTCACGCCCTTCCGCCTCCTGCTCAACGACCCCCGCTTCCAGCACTTGCCCATGATTTTGGAGACGCCCAAGGGGCCGGACATGCGGGAGGACCGGGAGAACCTGGCGGTGCTGCGGAGCCTCGTGGTGGGGAGAGGGGAAACCACAGAGCGCACAGAGGACACAGAGGGCTCTGAGCATCTATAAAAAACCCTGCGCTCCCCGTGTCCTCTGTGGTGATGCTTTAGGAGAGAGAGATGGATTGGAAAGTGCTTTGGAGCACGCTGGGGCTTCTGTTCATCGCCGAACTGGGCGACAAAACCCAACTGGCTGTCATCAGCATGGTGTGCAAGACGGAGAAACCGCTGCCCGTGTTCCTGGGCGCGGTGACCGCGCTGGCCCTGGTCACCCTGCTCGGCGTCGTGGTCGGCGGGGCGCTGACGCGGCTTATCCCACCCCTTGTCCTTCAGCGTATCGCCGCCGCCCTCTTCGTGGTGATGGGCATCCTGATGTGGTTTGACGTGCTATGAGGCCTCGCCCTCCTCGGATTCCCCTTCCTCCTCGGAGGGTTCTGGGGCGGCGTAGGGCAGGGAGTAGATGAGTTGCCGGTCCGCCTCAATGGCGGCCACCGCCTGGCGCAGCAGGAAGACGATGTACTCCGTGGGGCTGCGGAAGCCGGTCCCCTCTATGATGCGCTCCACGCGGCGGTACAGTTCGCGTGGGATGCTGATGGTGGTGTACTTGCTCTTGCGTTCGGGCATCTCCCTCCTCCTGGGCTTGGGCGGCTCGGAGTCCCTCTGGCGTCCCGAGTAGTACAGAAGTCCTATTGCCTATTGTATCACCTTCCAGTATACTGCAAGCGGATGTGGCGGTACGTCCCAAATTTCACTAGAAAGGAGGTGAAACCGATGCTGTACCTGCCGCGGGAGGAAGGCCAGGGCCTGGTGGAGTATGCGCTGATTCTCGTGCTGGTTGCTATTGTGGTTATTGCCATCCTGCTGCTCCTCGGCCCGGCCATCGGGAACGTGTTCAGCAACATCGTCGCCAACGTCTAGAGCGGGACCACAACGCAGTCGCCAAAGGGGCCCTGCCACAAGGCAGGGCCCCGCTCTTTTCCTACGCCAGGGCGAGGAGGATAGTCCTCAGGCTCAGGAGGATGATGAGGACGCCCACCGCGCCCATGAGGGCCCGCACTGGCACCCGACGACAGACGTACGCCGCCAGCGGCGCGGCCACCACGCCGCCCAAGATCAGCCCCAGGATGACCTGCCCCATCTGCGCCAGGGACTGGCCGAGGGTCAGGACGAAGGTGATGGACTCCGCCAGGGTGACGAAGAACTCGGCCAGGTTGACGGAGCCGATGGCGAAGCGGGGATGGTTCCCCCGGGCCACCAGGGTGGAGGTGACGATGGGGCCCCAGCCGCCGCCCCCGATGGCGTCAAAGAACCCGCCGAGGGCCCCCAGGGGCAGGAGGAACCGCGCCGCAAGGGAGGGCGCCGGCTCCCCACTGGACCGGAAGGCCCGCCGCAGGATGAGGGCACCCATGAGCATCAGGTAGAGGGCCACGAAGGGCTTGATCACCTGGCTGGGGAGCGCGGTGAGGATGTAGGCCCCCAGGACTCCGCCCAGGACCCCCGGGATGACCAGCCGCCGGAAAAGCCCCTGGTCCACGTTCCCGAAGCGCAGGTGGGCGAGGCCCGACACGGCTGTGGTGAAGATCTCCGCCGCGTGCACGCTGGCGCTGGCCACCGCAGGCGTGATGGCCGGGACCCCCAGACCCAGGAGAAAAGACGTGGACGTCACGCCGTAGGCCATCCCCAGCGCGCCGTCCACCATCTGGGCCACAAACCCCACTCCGATGTAGAGGAGGATCCCCAGGTCCACGTTGCGCTCCTTTCTCTGGATGGATTCCCGCCGCGCCCTAGCGCAGAAGGCTCACGCCGTCCATGTCCGGCGGGATGGGGACGCCCAGCACCTCCAGGATGGTGGGCGCCAGGTCCACAATGCTGAACCGCCGCTCAGCCAGCGGATGGCCCACGGCGAGGCAGAACGCGTCGTCGTAGGTATGCATCCCCACCAGCGTATCCCCGCGGAAGGTGAGGGTCTCCTTGTACAGGGGGCCCTTGGGGTCGTAGCCGTCGTAAGGAGCCAGGATGAGGTCGGCGGCCCGCTCCAGGAAGGGGCCGTGGTAGAGTTCTTCCCGCCGGAAGGCCTGGCGGAAGAAGGGCTTGCCCGTATCCGGGTCCCGCAGGTCCAGGGCTGCGGCAGCGATCTCCTCTCGCACCGCCTCGTAGTCCGCGGGCTCCACGCCACCTGTGGGCTCGCGCCCCTTCAAGTTGACGAAGACGCGCCCGGGGTCCAGGCTGTAGGCGCGGGAGGCTGGGTCCACCTCCAGCACCCCCTTCTGGGGGTCCGGCGGCACGTTCCGCAGGCGCAGCCACCCCTGGTCGGCCAGCCAGCGGTTGACGTACACCTCCTTGTCAATCCTGCAGAAGCCGTGGTCGGAGAGGACGAGGAGGGCCGTTGCCTCGTCCAGGTGCTCCCGCAGCCGGCCGAGCACCGCATCCACCTGGGCGTAGACCCGGTAGAAGCCCGCCGCCAGGTCTTCGGGTTCCCCCGTCTCCATCTCCCGCCAGAAGAAGTGGTGGAGGCGGTCCGTCTCCATGATGTGCATCATGAAGAAGTCCCACCGCTCCTCGTTCAGGAAGTGCAAGAGGGTGCGGACGCGGCGGGCCAGGACGTCCTCAATGTCCTGGAGCATCTTGGCCTTGGACTCGCGGGCGAGCCAAGGGTCGGTATCTATGCGGTAGCCCAGGCTCTGGAGCGTGGCGGCGAGGTCCGGGGGGTAGGTGGCCTTCTCCAACTTGGGGCTGAGGAAGCACCCCACCAGGAGGCCGTTGACCGGCCGGGGCGGGTACGTCACCGGGACGTTGAAGACGGCCACCCGCTTGCCGGCCTGGCTGAGGAGTCCCCACAGGGTGGGGGCTTGCAGGTGCCGGGCCGTGGGGATGTAGGTGCGGCCGGTCTGGAGGTCCCGGTCCACGAAGCCGAAGATGCCGTGTTTGCCGGGGTTGCAGCCGGTCATGAAGGTGGCCCACGCCACCGAGGAGACCCAGGGCCAGACGGAATCCATCTGGCGCAGGGTGCCTTCCCGGGCCAGGGCAGCCAGGTTGGGCAGACGGCCCTCGTCCACCATGCGGCGGACGAGGGTGTAGGGCGTGCCATCCAGGCTGACGGCCACCACCCGCGGAGACCTCTTCTCCCGAAAGCGACGCAGCAAACCCATCTCCCCACCCCATCCTCTGGTAGAGGCACGTCTCCAACCACAGAGGACACAGAGACCACAGAGGAAGGTTGAAGTTTTTTTCCCTCTGAGGTTCTCTCTCTCCCTCTGTGTCCTCTGTGGTGAAATCCGGTCACAGATAGCCGAGGGAGCGGAGGCGGTCCTCCACCTCGGCCTCTTCTTCTTCGGTGTAGACCTCTTCTGCAGGCGCAGCCTTGGGGATGTAGCCCATCTCCTCCAGTTTGGCCAGGATCTTGGCCAGGCTCTCCTCGGGGGTCTCCTCCGCCGTGTGGACCACGATCTCCGGGTTGAGGGGTGGCTCGTAGGGGTCGGAGACGCCGGTGAAGTTGGGGATTTCGCCGGCCAGGGCCTTCTTGTAGAGGCCCTTCACGTCCCGCTCAATCAAGACCTCCAAGGGGGCCTCCACGTAGACCTCCACGAAGCGGCCGATGCGCCGGCGGTTCTCCTCGCGGACCTCGCGGTAGGGCGAGATGGCCGAGGCGATGGCCACCACGCCGTTGCGGGTGAGGAGTTGGCAGACGAACCCGATGCGCCGGATGTTGGTGTCGCGGTCCTCTTTGCTGAAGCCCAGGCCCTGGCTCAGGTTCTGGCGGATGACGTCGCCGTCCAGGACCTCCACCTTCATGCCTCGGGCGC
>DAOTYM010000198.1:0-12237 GCA_034434775.1 Anaerolineae bacterium
GGGCAAGGCGTGCCTTGCTCCTCCAGGTCATCCCCCTGCACGGCCGCGTCGGCGCAGGCCGACGCCGGGTTTTTGAGCCCCGATTTGAATCGGCGGCTTGGCAACGCCGTCAACGAATGGAGGAACGAATAAACGAATCGCTTGCGCCTGCTCCAGGCCCATTCGTTTATTCGTTGGCCCATTCGTTGATGGCTCCCCTCCAAGAGGGGCGAGGCGTGCCCCGCCCTGGACCTCAATACGTGGTCAGGCTGCCCAGGGCCATCAGGGCTAGGGAGATGGCTTGCCCAGCCTGCCGCAGGTGTTCTTCGCTCAGGTGGTCGGGAGTATCCTCAGGCAAGCGGGATAGAGCCTCCCGTCCCTCCCACTCCAGGACGATGGTGGGGGCCTCCTGGCCAGTCCTGCGCCAGCGGTAGGTGGTGTCGCCGCTGGCAAACGTCTTGCTCAGGTCCACCGGTTCATCCACACGATGGGTCCGCACCCCCACCCGGCGCGCGGCCTGCTCCAGGAGGCTCGCCAGGCGCATGCTCCCTCCCGTGGAGATGAGCAGCCGGTCGCCCGCAGGGCTGGCCACGCCGCGGATGTGGATGATAGCCTTGAGGGTGTAGGTGTCTTTAAAGCCCCTTCGCGACTCCAGGAAGCGTGCTGGGTCCAGAGGCTGGTCCGGGGCCTGGCCATACTCCGTCCCTTCGCCAATGTAGTTCACGAAGAGGAAGGTCCGCTTGGGCTGGTAGCCACTTGCGCGCCACGAACGGGCGACCTCCAGCATCAGGGCCACGGCGCTTGCGGGGTCGTTGGCCCCGAGGTAGAGGGTGCCGTTAGCATCGCGGCCGAAGCCGTCGTAGGGCGCGAGGACCATGATCATCTCCTGGTCCAATTTGGTCTCTCCTCGGGCCGCTTCACCCGGGAGGTGGGCCACGATGTCCCGCGCCGGCGCCTTCAGTTCGGTAGTTCCAACCACCCGCAGGTGTGCCGTGACCGGCGTCTCCAGGCGGGCCACCTCCTCCGCAGCCAGGGATGCAGCCTCCTGACGCAGGTCGGCCACAGTGTGGCCCGTGGGGGCTAGAATGCGGTTCGCCGTGGCCTCCGAAATCCACAGGGTAGGGGCCTCGGTGCTCAGGGCGCGCCTGCTCCCCCAGGCCTCCATATAGGGGTCTCGCCCCGAGAGCGTCAGCCCTTTGCGCAGGAGCCCTGCGTCCTCTGCCACCACCAGGAGCCCCGCCCGAGGGACCGCCGCCATGAGGGCCGCCTCCCGGTCGGAAAGGACCATCACCACCTGACCTGCGAAGTCCAACCTGTCCAAGGTCCGCGAGGTGGTAAAACTCTGTTGCCGGACCTCGCCCAGCCCGACCCAGACCACCGGCCCCTTCCCCTCGCCCGTTCCTCGGTCTGGGCCGGCGTAGGCTGCGTAGTCTGTTCGGTAGGTCAGTGGGGGGCCCCCATCACCCAGGTCCAAGATCGGGACCTCATCCAGCCGCAGGAAGGTGTAGTGTCGGGTCTGGAAGTAGGTGAAGTCGCCCTCCCCGGGCTCTCCTGCAGCCTGGAGGCCAGCGGCCTCGTACTGCCCGGCGATGTACTGCGCCGCCTGCTCCAGGCCCGAGGTTCCAAGGGCGCGGCCCTCCCGCTCCGGCGAGGTCAGGTAGGCGATGTCCCGCAGGGCGCGGGAGGCGTCAAAGGCCTGGGCGTTCCGCGCCCAGTAGGCCACCGGGGTCACGTTCCCCTGGACCCAGACGACGGCCACAAGGAGCACCGTGGCCAGGGCCAAGGTGGTGCGGTTGAGGAGGCGGGTGAACCCGGCGCTGAGCCTCTCCATCAGGCGGCGCAAGCCTTCGCCAAAGAGGTTGAATCCCAGGATGGCGAGGAAGAAAGCCGCCGCAGGGTAGAAAGCCGTCCAGGTGTAGGAGCGGGCGTACAGGCGCACGTTGCTCAGGAGCGCCCCCCATTCCGGCACGTCGGAGTAGTGGTAAGGAGGCGCGTCAACCTGCAGTTCGGCGTACGCGCCGCCACCGATGAAGACGCCCACAAACCCCAGTTCCCCCAGGAGCATGAGGACAGCGCCCATCTCCAGCGCAGCCAAGGCGATGAGAGGCGAGATGATGTTGGGGAGGACGTGGCGGAAGAGGATCTGGGGCATGCGCAGCCCTGTGGCCACCGCGCCCTCAATGAAGGGCTGCAGCCGGATGGACTGCACTTTGCTGCGCACGAACTGCATCGTCTCCGGCCAACCGACAAAGGAGAGGGCAAGGATGAAGGGGGGCAGCCCGTTGCGGATGCCCAGGGCCAGGATGAGGATCATCGCCAGAACGAGGGTGGGGAAGGCCGCGAGGGCCTCTGCCAGGCTCAGGAACAGCCGGTCCACCCAGGAGCCGGCGAACCACCCCGCCACCATGCCTAGCACCGCCCCCAGGGTCACCCGCGCCAGCACGACGAAGACGGCAAGGGCAAGGGTGCGCTGCGTCCCGGCGAAGACCAGGGCCAGGATGTCCCTCCCCATGACATCGGTACCCCAGGGATGCTCCCCCGAGGGTGGGAAAGGAGGGACCTGCATCTCGCCGTTCACGACGCGCAACCCTTCGGTCTGGTAGGGGCTGTGGGGTACGAGGTGCGGCGCGCCGACCGCTACCGCCACCAGGAGGCCCAAGATGACGCTCCCCAGGAGGAACGGCGGGTTGCCCAAGGTCATCCGTAGCCAGGCTTGTGCCCGCTCCCGGCGGCGAGCCGCTGCACTCACGTCGGGGACGTGGCTGGCTGCGGCCTGGCGCCGGACCAAGTCCCGCAGGGCCGCAGTGCGCGCCGCATCCTCGGGGGAGCGGGCCGGCTTCCGGCGCAGCCAGCGCCCGAGGCGGCTTTCAACGAGGAGAAACCGCAGGTCTCGGAACGCGGTGCGCGCTGCTTCCCGCCAGCCCACCGACGCGATCCTGGCAGCGCCCTCTCCCGCTTCCTGCAAGCGGGGATCCAAGCGGCGGTAGGCGGCCTCCAGCAGGAGGTTGACCACCATGAAGAGGAGGCCAAAGCACAAGATGAGGGCCACGGCCAGCGCGTCGTCCTTGCGGGCGATGGCCCTCAGGAGGTTGAACCCCGCGCCTGGCCAAGAGAAGAAGAGCTCCACCACCGGTAGGGAGACCAGAGAGAAGCGCAGGGAAAGGCCGATGGTGGTGAGGACTGGGACGGCCACGTTGGGATACACGTGGCGAACCATCAGCGTCCGAGGTGGGAGGCCCTTGGCCAGGCCGGTGCGGATGTAGTCCTCGTCCAAGACGGTGGCCAGGGAGACCTGGGTGACGCGGAAGATCTGGGCAATGGGCCGGGCAGCCAGGACCAGGGCCGGCAGCACGATATGGGCATCCCAGCCGAAACCGCCTACGGGCACCAGTTGCCGGCCGAAGGTGCGCACGAACGCGATGACCCCCATCTGAAGGAGGAGCGCGGTGAAGAAGGACGGCAGGGAAACACCCAGGAGCGAGAGCACAAGGAACCCGATGGATAACGACGAGTGTCGCCGCCGGGCAGCCAGAGAGCCGAGGAGCACCCCCACCACAACGGCGATGCAGAGGGAGGCCCCCAGAAGCCCCGCTGACTTGGGGAATGCCTCTGCCACGACTTCGGCCACGGGAACTGCCAGGCGCGGCCGCACCGAGGTGGATACGCCCAGGTCGCCGCGGGCCAGGCCCGCCAGGTAGCGGACGGTCATCTGGGCCCCATGGACCGCTGCTGGGCCCAACGCCTCGCCCCGGGACATCTCCAGGCCAGAGAATGTCAGGAAAGTGATGCTCAGGAGGACGAGGAGCGCGAACCCCAGGCGGCGCCGGGCAAAATCGGCGGCCGCGGCCGCCACGCGTCGCAGGACCGTGGGGCCAGCTTGGATCCCGGGAGCGCGGGGGAGATCCTCAGGCAGGGGAGCCACGCTGGAGCGTCCCATGGGTAGAGAGAGCCTTCCTTCCGAAAGCAAGATGCAGTGAGGACGGCCTTCCCCGCCTCCCACGTACCCCTGGAGACAGGAAGTCCATCCATCCCCGGCCGGGGAGTCCCCAGCGTGCAGGGATGGCTTCCCTTATACTCCCAGCGTGCCGTTGTGTCAATTGCAGGGCTCGGGCCCGGGCAGGGACCCCTTACAGGTCAAAGTACAGGGCCATCTCGTAGGGGTGGGGCCGGCCCCGTACCGCCTTGACCTCCCGCTCCCGCTTGGCGGCGATCCAATCTTGGATCAGTTCCTCGTCAAAGACATCCCCCTGGAGCAGGAAGGAATGGTCGGCCTCCAGGGCGTCCAGGGCCTCCTCCAAGGTGGTGGGGAGCGACTGGATGCGTGCCTGCTTCTCCGGCGGCCAGGCGAAGACGTTTTCGTCTATGGGGCCGAAGCCGTTGGCCGTGGGGTCAATCTGCCGCTGGATGCCGTCCAGGCCGGCCAGCAACTGGGCAGCCAGGGAGAGGTAGATGTTCCCCGTGGCGTCGGGCGGCCGGAACTCAATGCGTTTGGTGGCCTCCGTGGTGGCGTACTTGGGCACGCGGATGGCCGCGCTGCGGTTCCCCACGGAGAAGAAACACTTGACCGGAGCCTCAAAGCCCGGCACCAGGCGGCGGTACGAGTTGGTGCTGGGGTTGGTCAGGGCCAGGAGAGCCGCTCCGTGTTCCAGCAGGCCGCCGATGTAGTAGAGGGCCGTCTGGCTCAGGCCGGCATACCCCCGTTCGTCCCAGAACAGGTTCTTCCCCCGCTTGAAGAGGGTCTGGTGGACGTGCATGCCGTTGCCCGGCTCGCCGTAGAGGGGCTTGGGCATGAAGGTCACGACCTTGCCGTGGCGGTCGGCAACCATCTTGGTCACGTACTTCACCAGCATGGCCACGTCGCCTGCCCGCACCACCCCCCTGATCATGGGGACCTCAATTTCGCACTGGCCTGCCCCGCCGACCTCGTGGTGGTGGTACTTGACCTCCACCCCCATCTCCGAGAGGCGCAACGCCATCTCCGAACGCAGGTTGTACAGGCGGTCCAGAGGCGGGATGGCGTGGTAGCCGCCCTGGTGGGCGATCTGGTGGGCGTGGCCGCTCCTTCCGCTGTTCCAGATGGCCTCCTCCGCCTCCAGCCAGTAGCCGGCCCGGTGGGGCTCGTTCTCGTACCCCGCCCGGTCAAAGACGTAGAACTCAAACTCGGGCCCCCACAGGCTCTCGTCGCCGATGCAGGTATCCTGCAGGTACATCTCGGCCCGCCGGGCGATGTTGCGCGGGTCGCGGTGGAAGATGCGGCGCGTGTCGGCCTCCATCGTGCTGCAGATGAAACTGAAGGTGGGGACCTCGTGGAACGGGTCCATCGCGCCCGTGCTCAGGTCGGGCACCAGGACCATGTCGCCGGCCTTGATGCTCTTGAGGCCCACCGCCGAGCCGTCAAAGCCGATCCCCTTCTCCATCAGGTCGTGGGTGAAGGCGTTGGCGGGGATGGTCAGGTGGTGCCAGCGGCCCCACAGGTCGCAGAACTTCAGGTCCACCATCTGGACCTGCCGCGTCTTCACGAAATCAGCAGCTTGCTGAAAGGTTTGGAACATCCCAACCTCCTGGCGCGCCTTTGCGCCGATGTGGACCTCACATACAGAGGGCTCCTTTTTTCTCTTCGTGCCCTCTGTGCTTTCTCTTCTCCCTACCAGCGGTCGCGGTGGACGCGCTGGGGGTTGTACTGGGTGCGGGGCGGCTTCTTCTCCGCCGGGTGGCCGATGGCCACGAGGCACAGGACCTCAATCCCCTCGGGGATGCCGAGGACCTCTTTGACGCGCGCCACTCGGTCCTGGTTGGGGTAGACGCCCAGCCACACACCACCCAGGCCCAGGGCGGTAGCGGCCAGGAGCAGGTTCTCGGTGGCCGCGCTGCAGTCCTGGACCCAGTAGCGGGGGGAGAGGGTCGGGTCGGCGCAGACGGCGATGCTCAGGGCCGCCTCGGCCTGCATCCGCCCGTAGGGGTGTGCCTCGGCCAGCCGCCGCAGTTGCTCCCGGTCCTGGACGACGACGAAGTGCCACGGCTGGCTGTTGTTGGCCGAGGGCGCGGCCATGGCCGCTTCCAGCAGTTTCCGCACCTGCTCCTCCGTCACCGGCTCGCCGGTGTACTTGCGGATGCTGCGTCGGGCGAAAATGGTATCCAACATGG
This sequence comes from Anaerolineae bacterium, assembly GCA_034434775.1. Classification (GTDB taxonomy): domain Bacteria; phylum Chloroflexota; class Anaerolineae; order DTPP01; family DTPP01; genus DAOTYM01. The sequence goes on from DAOTYM010000198.1 coordinate 6,124, forward strand.
GCAGACCTCCCTCCAAGACTTCCTGGCCGGCCAAAGGGCCGGCCTGCGCTGCCTCCCACAAAAAGACCTCGCCCCGCGAAGAGAAGGCAAGGTCTCGGCCTCTCGGCGCTGGGAGGCGATGCAGGGTCCATTATACACGCTCCCGCCGGAGAGGGGAAATCCGGGAGAGGGAGGGGGCATCCTTTTTCAGCGAATCTGGGGGGTGAAGAGGTGCGGCACGAGCCTCGGGGGCGGAGGGGTCGGGGTCTCCCCACCTCTCCGTAGAGCGCCGGCGCCCCTCCCATGCGCCAAAATCGCCGAAATGTGGTACAATAGAAGCGTCGGCTCGGCCTCCGAGCCTGGGGAGAGGGAGTGAGGGGACCCCAAGGGGGGCCTCCGATTTGCCTTCCGAGGCTCAAGGGGGTATATTTGCGCAAGATTTCACAAACCACTCCCTACGCTGAGAGGACGTACCCATGTTGGAGATGTTCTCTGACCCGCAATCGGTAGCCGTCATCGGGGCCTCCAGAGAGCCCGGGAAACTGGGCTATGGGGTCCTTTCCAACATCGTCAAGGGGGGCTTCCCCAAGCCCATCTACCCCATCAACCCCAACGCCGACGAGATCCTCGGCCTCAAGTGCTACCCCAGCGTCCTGGACGTGCCCGGGCCGGTGGACCTGGCGGTCATCGTCGTGCCGGCCCCCTTCGTGGCCAGCGTCCTGGAGGAGTGCGGCAAGAAGGGGGTGCGGGGGGCCGTCATCATCACGGCAGGGTTCCGCGAGATCGGGCGGAAGGGCCGCGACCGGGAGAACGAGGTGGTGGCCATCGCCCGCAAGTACGGCATCCGCCTGGTGGGCCCCAACGTCCTGGGCATCATAGATACCATCGCCAAACTGAACGCCTCCTTCGCTGTGGGGATGCCGAGGCAGGGCGGCATCGCCTTCATGTCCCAGTCGGGGGCCCTGTGCACCTCCATCCTGGATATCGCGCTGGCAGAGGGGATCGGCTTCTCCCGTTTCATCAGCTTGGGCAACAAGGCCGATACCAACGAGATTGACTTCATTGAAGCCTGGCGGGACGACCCCCACAGCAAGGTCATCATGGCCTACCTGGAAGGGATTGTGGACGGGCCGCGCTTCATGAAGGTGGCCCGGGAGGTGGGGCGCAAGAAGCCCATCATCGCCATCAAGTCCGGCACCACCGCCGGGGGCGCCCGCGCCGTCTCCTCGCACACGGGCACCTTGGCCGGCTCCGAAGCCGCCTACGAAGCCGCCTTCAACCAGGCAGGGGTGATCCGCGCCCGCTCCGTCCAGGAACTCTTTGACTACTCCGTTGCCTTCGCCCGGCAGCCCGTCCTCAAGAGCAACCGCATCGCGGTGATCACCAACGCCGGCGGGCCGGGCATCATGGCCACCGACGCCCTGGAGCACGCGGGGCTGCAACTGGCCTCCCTGCAGAAGGAGACCATGGAGTACCTGCGGGCCCACCTGCCCGAAGCGGCCAGCGTCATCAACCCCGTGGACGTCCTGGGGGACGCCCGGGCCGACCGCTACGAGATGGCCATCAACGCCGTGATGCAGGACCCCAACGTGGGCGGCGTCATCGTCATCCTCACCCCCCAGGTGATGACGGAAATTGAAGAGACGGCCTGGGCCGTAGTGCGGGCCTCCCAGAAGTACGACAAGCCCATCTTCGGCTGCTTCATGGGCAAGGCCTCCACCCAGGCTGGGGTCCGCATCTTCAACGAGCACAGCGTCCCCAACTACGAGGTCCCCGAACGGGCTGTGGCGGCCATGGCGGCCATGGACCGCTACCGGCGCTGGGTGGAGCGCGGGCCGGAGAAAATTGAAGAGATGGGGATTGACCACGCCCGCATCCGGGCGGTGATTGCCAAGGCCCGGGAGGAGGGCCGCCTGGAGATCGGCGATGCCGAGGCGCGCGAGGTCCTCATGGCCTGCGGCATCCCCGTGCCCCAGTCCAAACTGGCCACCTCGGCCGAGGAGGCGGTGGCCTATGCCGAGGCCATGGGCTTCCCCGTGGTGATGAAGATCGCCTCGCCGGACATCCTGCACAAATCCGACATCGGGGGCGTGAAACTGGGCATCCAGACGCCAGCCGACGTCCGCGACGCCTTTGACCTCCTGGTCTACCGGGCCACCCGCTTCATGCCCGAGGCCACCATCTGGGGCTGCCAGGTCCAGCAGCAGGTGATGGGAGGCCGCGAGGTCATCATCGGCGTGAACCGAGACCCGCAGTTCGGGCCCCTCTTGATGTTCGGCCTGGGGGGCATCTACGTGGAAGCCCTGAAGGACGTGACCTTCCGGGTAGCCCCCATCTCCCGGCGCGAGGCCTCGGAGATGATCCAGGAGATCCGGGCGGTGCGTCTCCTGCGGGGGATGCGCGGACAGCCTCCGTCGGACATGGACGCCATCGTGGATGCCCTGCTGCGGGTGTCGCAACTGGTCACGGACTTTCCGGAGATCGTGGAACTGGACATCAACCCCCTCATCGTGTTTGAGAAGGGGCGCGGCGCCATCGGGATAGACATGCGCTTGGTGCTGGCCTCGGACGGAAAGGGGCCCTCGGCCCCAGAACACTAGCGGGAACATGGAGGCACCTCCACCTTGCGAGGAGAGAGCGAGGAGGCACGGCAAATGACAACCCTTTACGTCACCTCTACCGAACCGTACTCGGGCAAGACCGGCCTGTGCGTGGGGCTGGGCAGGCGCTTCCTGGCCGATGGCTTCGCCATGGGGTACATGAAGCCGGTGAGCCTGCAGGCCAAGAGCGTGGCCGGCCGCATCGTGGACGAAGATGCGGACTTCATCAAGAAGGCCTTTGACCTGCCCGAGCCGATGGAGACCCTGGTCCCGGTGGGCCTCACCCGAGAGCGGATAGAGGCCATCCTCCGCGGCACCGAGACCACCGATTTTGAGGCCAAACTCAAGGAGGCCTTCGCCCAGGTCTCCAAGGGACGGGACTTGGTCCTTCTGGAGGGCGGCACCACCCTGCGGGAGGGGTACATCGTCAACCTCTCCACCCCCTACGTGGCCGAGCTCCTGGCGGCTTCGGAACTGGTGGTCATCCGCTACTCGGAGGAGATGGTGGTGGACGACGCGCTGACGGCCCAGGCGCGGCTCGGGAATTCCATGTTGGGCGTGGTCATCAACGTGGTCCCGCGGCCGCGGATGGAGTTCGCCGAGACCGTCATCCGCCCCTTCTTGGAGCGCCGGGGCGTGCGGGTGTTCGGCATCCTGCCCCAGGAACGGCTGCTCCAGGCCATCAGCGTGCGGGAACTGGCCGACTGCCTGGGCGGCGAGACCCTCTGCTGCCCGGACCGGCTGGACGACCTGGTGGAGCACCTCATGGTGGGGGCCATGAGCGTGGACAGCGCGCTCACCTATTTCCGCCGCACGCCCAACAAGGCCGTCATCACCGGCGGCGACCGGCCGGACATCCAACTGGCAGCCCTGGAGACCTCCACCCGGTGCCTCATCCTCACCGGCAACCTGCAGCCCAGCGCCATCATCCTCAGCCGGGCCGAGGAACTGGGCGTGCCCGTGATCGTGGTCCCCTACGACACCCTGACCACGGTGGAGATCATTGAGCGGTTCTTCGGCAAGACCCGCTTCCATCAGGAGAAGAAGATCGCCCGCCTCATGGAACTCCTGGAACTGCGGTTTGACTTCCGGGCGCTCTATGAGGCCCTGGGGCTGAAGCCTAAAAAGTAGCCCACCATAAGCAGCGGAGGTGAGACCTCTCCTCTTTCTACCCCCCGCGTGCGGATAGGAGGTAGGGGGTGAGGTCCGCAGGGGCGGTTCACAGATCGCCCCAGGCCTGGGGCATTGCCTCGGCCTCGCCGCTCTTGGAACCGCTGGACGTGTGGTGCCCGCGCATCTCCGAACGGCCTAGGCCCGGAGGCCTGCCGCCTCCAGGAAAGGTGCGCGGCCAGCCTGCTAAGAGAGGAGAGACGACGATGTTCATTGAGGATATCGTGGCGCGGGAGATCCTGGATTCCCGCGGCAACCCGACGATAGAGGTAGAGGTGTACCTGGATACCGGCGACGTGGGCCGGGCAGCCGTGCCCTCGGGGGCATCCACCGGGGCCCACGAAGCCCTGGAACTCCGGGACGGTGACCCCAGCCGCTACGGGGGCAAGGGGGTCCAGAAGGCGGTGGAGAACGTCCAGACCCTCATCGCCGACGAGATCGTCGGCTGGGACGCGCTGGACCAAGTGGGCATAGACCGCCTCCTGGTGGAACTGGACGGCACCCCCAACAAGGGGCGTCTGGGGGCCAACGCCACGCTGGGCGTCTCCCTGGCGGTGGCCAAGGCGGCGGCGGCGGCCTTGGACCTGCCCCTGTACCGCTACTTGGGGGGCGTCTACGCGCACCTCCTCCCCGTGCCCATGATGAACATCCTCAACGGCGGCAAACACGCCGCCGAGAGCACCGACTTCCAGGAGTTCATGATCGTGCCGGCCGGCGCCCCCTCCTTTGCCGAGGCCCTGCGCTGGGGCGCGGAGACTTACCACGCCCTCAAGGCCGTCCTCAAGCAGCGGGGGTACAACACCAACGTGGGCGACGAAGGCGGCTTCGCCCCCTCCCTCAAGAGCAACGAGGAGGCGGTGGAGGTCATCCTGGCGGCCATTGAGAGGGCCGGCTATCGCCCCGGAGAGGAGATCTTCCTGGCCCTGGACCCCGCGGCAAGCGAGTTCTACGAGGATGGAAAGTACCGCCTGGCACGCGAGGGCCGGACGCTCACCGGCGAGGAGATGGTGGCCTTCTGGGAGAACTGGGTGGGCCGCTATCCCATCCTTTCCCTGGAGGATGGCCTGGCCGAGGACGACTGGGAGCACTGGCAACTCCTCCAGGCCCGGCTGGGGGACCGCATCCAGATCGTGGGAGATGACCTCCTGGTGACCAACGTGGAGCGCTTGCGCAAGGCCATCGCGCTGCGGGCGGCCAACAGCATCCTCATCAAGTTGAACCAGATCGGCACCCTCACCGAGACCATCTCCGCCGTGGAGACGGCCCGGCAGGCTGGCTGGACGGCGGTCATCTCCCACCGCAGCGGCGAGACAGAGGACACCACCATCGCCGACCTGGCGGTGGCCCTGAACGTCGGCCAGATCAAGACCGGCGCGCCCTGTCGCACGGACCGCGTGGCCAAGTACAACCAACTCCTGCGCATTGAGGAGGAACTGGGGGAGAGCGCCCGGTACGCTGGGCTCGGGGCCTTCCGCCGCAGGGCGGGATGAGATAGGCCCGAACCCCCATCGCAGGGACGCGTAGGTCACGCCTGTGGCGTGACCTACGTGTTGGTCGGGAAAGGCGCATCTCCACCAAGAGGAGGGAGGCGTGATGGACCATCCTCTTGAGGGCACGGCCCCCAGGGAGGGAGGCGCGGCCGGGGTCGCCTTCCGCCCGGCCCGCCCGGAGGATGCCCCCGCCCTGGCTGCGCTTTCCACCCAGTTGGGATACCCCTCTTCACCGGACGAGATGCGGGCGCGCCTCCGGGCCATCCTCGGGCGGGACGAGCACGCCGTCCTCGTGGCCGAGAAGGACGGCCAGGTCGTCGCCTGGATCCATGCCTTCATCCTGCGGCTGGTGGAGGCGAACCCCGAGGCAGAGATCGGCGGGTTGGTGGTGGACGAAGGGTGCCGGGGCCAGGGGATCGGGCGGGCCCTGGTCCACCTGGCGGAGGAGTGGGCGCGGGCCCTGGGGTGCGCGACCATCGCCGTCCGCTCCAACGTGGTCCGGGAGAGGACGCACCGCTTCTACGAGGACCTCGGCTACACCCGCATCAAGGCTCAGTACACCTTCCGCAAGCCCCTATCCCCCCTGTAGGGGCGATTCGTGAATTGCCCTGGGCCTGTAGGGGCGGTTCATGAACCGCCCCTGCGCACCTCACCCTCCCCTGGCCTGCGGCCACCCCCTCCCTCTCCGCAAGCGGAAAGGGGGGAGATGGTGGAATGAAGTCCCCTACCTGCCTTCGTCCAAGGGTATCAGGGCTGACTCATTCTTACAGAACTCTGATAGCCTTCCGGTGTGGCATGCCGTAGGGCACGCCTCCTGGCGTGCCATCTAGCGTCCGGAGGAGCGGTTAAGGTCTTCCCTTTGTAAAAACGAGTCA
>DAOTYM010000199.1:0-2039 GCA_034434775.1 Anaerolineae bacterium
ACCTGGGGCGTGTCCATGACGGAGAGGACGTCGGCGAGGTAGCGGGTGTCAAAGGCGATCTCTATCTGGGCGCCTTCCACCGCGGCATCCAGTTCACCCACATTGTCGCCCAGTTCGGCGCTGGTGGCGGTGACGGTCAGGCGGCCGGGCGCGAGTTCCGACCCGGGCACGATCTGGAGCCGGGCCACGTTGGCCGCGGTGCGGGCAAAGATGGCGGCCTGCTTGACGGCGTGGTGGAAGGCCTGGCGGTCTACCACGGTGCGCGTGGTGTATGCCTTCGGGATGATGGCCTTGTAGTCTGGGAAGGTGAGGTCAATGAGTTGCGAGACCAGTTGGACATTGGGCAGTTGGAAGAGGACCTGGTTGCGCGTCGGTGTGATGGAGACTTCCAGGGGCTTCTCCTGGTCCTCTGGGGAGAGGCCGCCGATGATGCGGCTCAGTTCGTTCAGGCTCCGCGCCGGCACGATCATGGTGATGGGCTCCGCCAGGTCCGCGTGGACCCGTTCCTCCCGCACCGCCAGGCGGAAGCCGTCGGCGGCGGCCAGGGTCAGGAGGGCACCCCCCTCAGCCGGCTCCAGCCGGGTGTAGACGCCAGTCAGGACCGGCCGGCTGTCGTCGGTGGCGGCAGCGAAGGCGACCTGCTCCACCATGCTGCGGAAGAGGCGCGCATCCAGGGAGATGCGCCGGCCATCCCCATCGGTGGGGATGAGGGGGAACTCCGTCGCGTCTATGCCCCGGATGCGGGCATCGTAGCGAGCGCAGCGCAGGTTCAGGGTCTGGCTGCGGATGTCCACGGCCATGTCCACCCGTTCTGGGGGCAGGGAGCCCACGTAGTCGGCCAGGACCCGCGCCGGAACGGTGATGGCCCCTTCGGTATCCACCTTGGCCCCGATCCAGCAGTGGATGCCGATCTCCAGGTCTGTGGCCGAAAGGCGGAGGCGTCCCTGGTCGGTGGTGAGCAGGACGTTGTTGAGGACCGGCAGGGTGGTGCGGGATGCGACGGCCCGCCCAACGATGGAAAGGCCGCGGGCCAGATTTTCTTGCAGGCAGGAAACCTTCACGGGCCGACCTCCTGATCCGGTGTCAGAACAGAAAAGGGGAACTTGGCGCTTCTGGGGAAAGCATACCATAACCGAAGGGCTTCGTCAAGCGCGCGTTTCCCTCTGACCTCTTCGGCTGCTGGTTCAACTGTCTCCTGGGAGGGGCCGTCAACGAATGGGCCAACGAATCAACGAATGGACCCAGCGCGGCGCGAGCCCTTCGTTCATTCGTTCCTCCATTCGTTGACGGCAGTGCCAAGCCACAGGTACAAATCGGGGCTCAAGCAAGCTGGTAGGGGCGATTCATGAATCGCCCCTGCTTGACTCCGATTTGAATCGGTGGCTTGCCTTCCGCCCGCGCCGTGTCCATTCGTTTATTCGTGAGCGATTCGTTGATGGCCTTCCTCTTTTGCAACCGAGCGGAAGGGGGCGAGAAGCCAGGCCCGCCCCCGGTTGTGGAAACCCACGCCTTCCAGTATAATGGCCCGAAGAAGGCTCAGAGGTTGCGGACCATGCGAAGGGGGTGAACCGTGAGCAAGCATGTCTACATTGAGGACCTGGCCTCCCACGTGGGGGAGGAGGTCACCCTGAAGGGCTGGCTCTACCAGAAGACCGACAAGGGCCGCCTGCAGTTCCTGCGGGTGCGGGATGGGACGGGCATCGCGCAGGTCGTCTTCTTCCAGAAGAACGTCTCGCCGGAGGTCTTTGCCCAGGTCCGAGGGCTGACGCAGGAGTCGTCCATCATCGTCACCGGCACGGTGCGGGCGGACGAGCGGGCGCCGGGCTTCCCCGGGGGGTACGAACTGGACGGGCGCGACCTGCGGGTGGTGCAACTGGCGGAGGAGTACCCCATCACGCCCAAGGAGCACGGGATAGAGTTCCTCATGGAGCACCGCCACCTGTGGATCCGCTCATCGCGCCAGTGGGCCATCCTGCGGGTGCGGGCGACGGTGGTGCAGGCCATCCGGGAGTGGCTGGACAGCCACGGCTTCATCAACC
>DAOTYM010000200.1:0-5034 GCA_034434775.1 Anaerolineae bacterium
GCCCACTTCGCCCGAGCCTTGACTTCTCCGCACTTCCGTGCTACAATGTAAGTGCAGCAGCCATCTGGTCCTGGACCCTTGACCTCCGCCACGGCGGCGGAGCCTTCCCTCACAGGCACGAGGAGCAGGAACGGCATGTCTTGCGGGGCGGGACGTCTGCAGGAGGCGCTTTCTACGGCTCCCAGGTGGGTGCCGAGCGCTTCAGCCTGGCGTGCTGCTCGCAACAAAGGGCGTTGGACGCGCACCCGTTGAGCCTTTCAGGCCAGGGTGCGCGCGTTGTTTCAGCGTGGGGTAGTAGCGTGAGCCTTGGGCCCAGAGAAGCCCAGCCACTCAGGGGTGGGTTCGCTCCCCTCTCTTCTTCTGCCCCAACCCACCCTCGGTATCCTTTCAACCAGGTCCAGTGTCCGCTCGTCCTCTCAGACCCAGGATGGAGCAAAGCAGCGCTTGGCAGCCTGACCGTGTCCCTGCAACCTCCTGGGGCACTGGAGCCTTGAGGCCGCCTATCCACGGCCTGTTCTTCCATCGGGAAAGCCTTTCCGGGCTTGGAAAGGAGGTGATGCCCCGAACCTGACTCCTGGCTGTGCCTCTGGTTTGGGAAAGGGTGCGCGCCACGCGGCGCGCGGAGACAACGGAAAGGAAGGAGAACCATGGAGCGGATCCGAACCAGGAAAGGGTTGCTGGCTGTGCTGGCAGTGCTTTCCCTCTGCCTTGCCCTCATCGCCGCCGTGCCTTCAGCGGTCGCCAGCCCTCCGGCGGCGCAAGACCTGCCGCAGTTCACCATCCTGCACACCAACGACTTCCATGGCAACCTGCAGAGCGACTCCAGGGGACGGGGTGGCGCGGCCTACCTGGCCGGGAAGATCAACCAGGTCCGGGCCGAAGTAGGGGCGGAGAACGTGGCCCTCTTGGACGCTGGAGACGAGTTCTTCGGCGCTCCGCCCATCTCGCAACTCCTCATGGGCGAGAGCACCATTGACATCTTCAACATGATCGGCTACCAGGCGGCCACCCTGGGCAACCACGAGTTTGACAAGGGACAGGCGATCCTCCAGCAGCGCATTGCCCAGTCCCACTACCCCTGGCTGGGGGCCAACGTGGTCCTGGAAGGGACGGAGTGGGACCACCCCTCCTGGGTCCGGCCCTATACCCTCCTGACCCTGGGCAGCGGGGCGAACCAGGTGACCCTGGGCATCATCGGCGTGGACACCGACGAGACGCCCGTGGTGACCCTGAAGGGGACCACCGAGGGGCTGGTCTTCAAGGACCTGACGCAGGCCATCCTGCATTACTACGATGAGGTGAAGGCCCAGTCCGATGCCCTCATCGTCCTGGCCCACATGGGCACGGCTGACAGCGGGCCCTACAAGGGCCTCCGGACGGTGGCCCAGGAACTGATTGCCGCGGGCAAGCCGGTGGACCTGATGATCGGCGGGCACCAGCACGAGGCGCTCTCGGCGCCAGTGTGGGTGGGCGGCACGGCCATCGTCAGCGCGGGCTACGCCGGCCGCAACCTGGGCCGCTGCGACGTGACCATTGACCGGGCCACCAAGAAGCTGACCCTGGTCAACTACACCCTCTACACCATCAACAACACGCTGACCGCGGACCCGGCGGTGGCGGCACGGGTGGCCTACTGGGCTGACCTGGTGGCTCCCTACATCAACCGGGTGGTGGGCTACACCAACGTCAGCCTGGTGCGGAACTACAACGGCGAGTCCAACATCGGCGACCTGGTGGCCGACAGCATGCTCTGGAAGGCCGACCAGTACGACGACGGCGAACTGAACGGCTCGGTGGACATCGCCCTCACCAACGCGGGAGGCCTGCGGGCCGACATCGTCATCCCCGCAGGGGCGACGCTCCCCTACACCATCACCTGGGGCGACACCTTCAACGTCCTGCCCTTTGCCAACACCCTCTACCTGATGGACCTGACCGGGGCGCAGGTCCAGGAACTGTTGGACCAGGCGGCCAGCCTCTACAAGGGGATCCTCCAGACCTCCGGGGCGACCTGGTACTGGTACAACAACTGCAACTGCATCACCCCCACGACCTGGGGCGCCTACGGGATCAAGGTGGGGGATGAGCCGCTGAAGCGGGACAAGGTCTACCGGGTGGTGACCAACAACTTCCTGGCTCCCGGTGGGGATAACTTCCTCACTTTCGCCAAGGGGACGAACCGCTGGGACACCTACTACGACATGCAGGAGGCCCTCAACGAGTACATCCAGTGGTACAATGCGAACGTCGGCCCCATTGACTACCAGGTGGAGGGCCGCATCACGCAACTGGACAACGTGGTGACCATCCTGCACACCAACGACACCCACGGCGTCTGGGAGCCGACCATCTACCGCGGGCGCAAGGAAGGCTTCGCCTACCTGGCGACCCTCATCGCCCGGGAGCGGGCCCACAACCCGAACGCCATCCTCCTGGATGCGGGCGATACCTTCCAGGGGAACGCCTTCGCCCAGTACTTCCGCAACCGTGTGCCCAACCCCATCGCCGGCGGCCTGAACCTGCTGGGGTACAACGCCTTTGTCATCGGCAACCACGAGTTCAACTTCGGCCCGCAGACCTTCGCCACCATGCTGGGCCAGTTGAACTTCCCCATCCTGGGCAAGGTGAACCTGGTGGATGACGGCTCCTACGGGTTCATCAACGACCACGTGCGGGAGTACATCAACCTGGACGTGAACGGCCTGAAGGTGACGGTCTTCGGCCTGACCAACCCGCGGGTGTACCGCTACGAACTGCCCACCAACATCCCTGGCCTGACCTTCCCGCCCGCCATTCCCGCGGCCCAGGCCTTCGTGCCCAAGGTCCTGGCCAAAGAGAACCCGGACCTCCTCGTGGCCCTGACCCACATCGGCTACGCGCCCTACGCCGATGAACCGGAGAGCGACACGCTCCTGGCCGACACGGTGCCCGGCATTGACGTGATCATCGGCGGGCACAGCCACACTCGGCTGGACCCGGCGGTGCTCCGCGTCACCCAGGCCAACCCGGACGGGGTCCTCATCGCCCAGACCGAGCGGTACGCCCTGTACCTGGGCAAGGTCAACGTGGGCTTCAAGGACGGCCAGATGGTCCTGCGGGAGGGGTACCTCATCCCAGCGGACGAGGTGCAGACCCCCGACCCCACGCTGATGGGGTACCTGCAGCCGTTCCTGGATGAGATCCGGGCCTACACGGCCACGCCCATCGGCAAGACCCTCACGCCTCTGGATGCGCTGAACGGCTTCACGGAGGAGACCAACGGGGCCAACCTCCAGACCGACGCGGCGGTGTGGGAACTGGAGCGGCACGGCATTGACGTGGACTTCTACCTCTCCGGGGCCATGACCAACCAGAAGGTGGCCAGCGGAGCGTCGCCGGCGAACCCCGTGACCCTCACGGTGGGCGACATGTACACGCTGATGCCGTACGAGAACTCCCTGGTCGTCTTCCGCATGAACGGCCCGCAGATCAAGCGCATCCTGGAGCGCGCCTACCGCAACTGGTACTACTACAAGTACGTGCCGGGGTGGGGCGGCTACTCCCACTACACGACCTGCATGCTGGACATCAACGGCGGCAACCAGATCCGCTACCTGGATACCTACCCCGCGCTGCCCGACGGCAACAACGTGATGGCCCTCCGCATCGGCGACCGGTTCGTGGACTTCAACGATCCGAACACCTACTACAACGTGGGGACGGTGAACTACGTCGCCGCGGGCTCCTGCAACTTCAACGACGCAGGCATCACCATCTGGCCGCTGGACCAGATCGTGGCCGACACCCAGTACTACGTGCGGGACGCGGTCATCGGCTACATCCAGGAGCAGGGGACCATCAACCCGCAGGTGGAAGGGCGGCTCCAGATGCGGCGGTTCTACCTGGACTACACCTTCACCGCGGACAAGAACGTGGTTGTCCCGCCGGAGGCGCAGACCTTCACCTTCACCGCCACCAACGTGGGGACGGAAGCCAGCGGCCCAGCCTACATCTACTTTGAGCTGCCGACGACGCTGGACCTCGTGACCTTCGCAGCCAACTACGGGGACCTGGGCTGGTACGCGGGGGCGCGGCAACTGCGGTGGTGGGGCCAGGTGCCGCCAGGGCAGCCGCTCCAGATCACCTTCACCGTCAACGCCACCGGCGCGTCCACGGTGCGGGCTGTGGCCGATGACGGCACGGGCTGGGTGGAGGAACTGACCTGGACGACGGCGGCCCAGGTCACCTTCCAGCACGGCGTGGCGCCCAACCCCGGCTACCTGTGGGAGCGGGACATCACCCTGGACCTGTGGAACCCCAACACCAACTACTGGACCGCCTTTGACTACGACACGGCCTTCGTCCGCCAGCCCAACATCAAGAAGATGCTGGTCCACTTTGACCGGCTGATGGACTACATCCCGGCAGGGGCACAGGTGACGAGGGCCACCCTCACGGTGACGGCGGACAGTTCCACCAACCCGCAGGGCCAGGAGGTCGCCGTCGCGCCGGTCCTCACGGCCTGGAAGTTTGACGAGGCCACCTGGAACCAGGCCGCGGCGGGCACGCCGTGGATGACGCCTGGCGGCGACTTGGGCGACCCTGTGGACAGCATCTGGGTCGGTACGCCCGGCGCCTACACCCTGGACGTGACCGAGGTGGTGCAGGCCTGGCTCAACGGCACACTGCCCAACTACGGCCTGGCCCTCTACTCGGAGACGCAGCGGGGTGCGGTGGAGTGGCGGTACCTATCCTGGGTAGCCCAGGCCGCTGCGGGCCGCCCGAAGTTGTTCGTGGAGTACGTCCTGCCCTAGAAGACGTGAACTCCAGGGGCTGGGCCTCCGGCCCAGCCCCTCGGGGCAGGCAAGTCTCGGTGGCGGCCACCTCGCCGGTGGCCGCCACCTTTTTGTGCTCGGGGGTGGCCAGGCACATTCGTTTGTTGACGGCCTCGCGCACTGCCTGACCTCACCCGCCCCCCAACCCCCTCCCTCTCCGCGTGCGAAGTCCGTAGGGGCGAGGCGTGGGTTGCCCTGGGCCTGGGATGACCTCACCCGC
>DAOTYM010000201.1:0-4675 GCA_034434775.1 Anaerolineae bacterium
AGCAGTTTGCGGTCCAGGTCGTCCAGGCCCTGGGGGTCCACGTTCAGGAGGGCCAGGGCCTCCTGGGCCACCTGGCGGTCAATGCGGCCGTCGGCTCGGACCTGGGCGTAGTCCCGCACGCGGCGCAGGAGGCGGTTGGCCACGCGGGGGGTGCCGCGGGCGCGCCGGGCGATCTCCTGGATGCCGCCCTCGTCCACTTCCACCCCCAGGATGCGGGCCGAGCGCCGCACAATGGCCTCCATCGCCTCAAGGTCGTAGAACTCCAGACGGTAGACGGCCCCGAAGCGGGCCCGCAGGGGAGAGGTCATCAGGGCCAGGCGCGTCGTGGCCCCGATGAGGGTGAAGCGCGGCAGCGTCAGGCGGATGCTGCGCGCGCTGGGCCCCTTGCCGATGACGATGTCCAGGGCGAAGTCCTCCATCGCTGGGTAGAGGATCTCCTCCACGGCGCGGCCCAGGCGGTGCACCTCGTCAATGAAGAGGACCTCGCCGGGCTGCAGGTTGGTCAGGATAGCCGCCAGGTCCCCCTGGCGCTCAATGGCCGGGCCCGAGGTGACGCGGATGTTCACCCCCATCTCATAGGCGATGACGTGGGCGAGGGTCGTCTTGCCCAGCCCCGGCGGGCCGTAGAAGAGGATGTGGTCCAGGGGCTCCCCCTGGGCCCGGGCCGCCTCAATCAGGATGCGCAGGTTCTCCTTGACCCGGTCCTGCCCGATGTATTCGTCCAGGCGGCGCGGGCGGAGGGATTGGTCCATCCCCGCGTCTTCAGGTTGCACTTTGGGCGAAATCGGCCTCTTCGCCACAGCCTTCCTCACGGGCAGCGCCTGGGGGCGGCCCTCCTCCCCACGGCCATCCCCCGGGAGCATGCCCCACTTCTTTCCTGACGCAATGATACTGGCAAGAGGGGCAGAAGTCAAGGCGGCTCCGCCCGGTCCGCTCCTCGCCAGGGGACAAGGTGAGGATGCCAGACGTTGACAGCCGCGGCCCCCTGTGCTATCCTCAGGGCGCTCCCGCAAGGTCAGGGGGCTGGCTTGCCGACGGCCGGTCGGGCGGTTGAACCGCCGACGTTCTGAGAGGGAGGACATGGCCCCGTTACCCCTGGACCACTTCCGCTTCTTGGCACCTTTCTACGACCGCATCTTCGGCGGCGTGGACCCGCGGCGCCTGCGGGAACTCCTGGCCCCTTTCCCAGCCGAGGAGGGCCTCCTCCTGGACCTGGGCGGCGGAACTGGCCGCGTCGTCCAGGCCCTCGGGTGCCGGCCGGAACGGGTGGTCGTGGTGGACGTCTCCGAGGGGATGCTGGCACGGGCGCGCGCCAAGGGGTTCCCCTGCGTGCGGGCCGCTGCCGAGGCCCTGCCCTTCCCCCCGGGGACCTACGGCCGCATCGTCGTGGTGGATGCCTTCCACCACCTGGCCAACCAGGCCCAGGCCCTCCGGGAGATGTGGCGCGTCCTGGCCCCCGGAGGACGGGCGGTCATTGAAGAGCCGGACATCCGCCACCTGGCCGTGCGGGGGATCGCCCTGGGGGAGCGGCTCCTCCTGATGCGCAGCCGCTTCCGCCCGGCCGAGTGGGTGGCGGAGGGCCTGGCCGCCCTGGGCGCGGAAGTGCGCATCGTGCGGGAGGGCCCCATCTACTGGGTCGTGGCACAGAAGGAAAGCACGCCCCAGGCGTGAGCGCCGCGCATTTGCCGGCCCCTGGCCCCTGTGGTAAGATACCGCCCGTTCCGCGGCGGCAGCCCGCCGCGCGACTCCCAGGGAGAGGTGCATCGGCCACCGTGAGACGCTGGATGACCCACAAAGGGCGTAGAGACCTCCTGGCCCTGGCCCTGTTCGCAGCCCTGGCCGTGGCCCTTTCCTATCCCCTGCCCCTCCACTTCACCACCCACGTGCCCGGCAGCCCCACCTGGGCCTTTGACGAGTTCACCTTCGTCTACAACCTGTGGTGGTTCAAGCACGCGGCCCTGGACCTCCACACCAACCCCCTCTACACCGATTACATCTTCTACCCCTTGGGGACCAGTTTCGTCCTCTACACCTACGTCCTCTACCATGCCCTGGTCTCGCTGCCGCTCCAGCCCTTCCTGCCCCTGCCCGCGGTGAGCAACCTCCTGCTCCTCCTGACCACCGTCCTGAGCGGCTACGGGACGTACCTGCTGGTCGGTTACCTCTTGAAGAGGGGCGAGGAGCGCCGCGTGCCCCCCGTGGAAGTGCGCTGGCTGGCCGCGGTGGGGGCAGGGGCTTTCTACGCCTTCGCCGCGCCGCGGGCCATCTACGCCGCGCTGGGCCACTACGACATGGTCAGCACCCAGTGGCTCCCCTTCTACGCCCTCTACCTGGTCAAGACGGTCCACGAGCGCTCCTGGAAGAACCCCGCCATGGCTGGCCTCTTCGCCACGCTGGCCCTCCTGTGCGAGATGATCTTCGGGGTTTTCCTGGCCCTCTTCACCCTGGTGTACGTGGCCGTGGCCCTGCGGAGGGGCGCGGCCTGCGGCACCCTGCGCGGGCCGGGCCTGGGCCGCACGCCGCCCTGGCTCGGCCTCCTGGGGAGGCTCGCGGTCCTGGTCCTCGCCGCGGGGGTGACCTACTCGCCCGTCCTTGTCTACGCCGTGCCGGAACTCCGCCAGGGCTACATGCTCTCCGGCTGGGGCCATGCGGACCGCCTCTCCGCGGACCTCTTGAGTTTCGTCACCCCCACGGCCCTCAACCCCCTCTGGGGCCAGGACTGGACGGAGCACCTGGCCCGGGTCAAGGAGGGCACGGCGCGCTTTGCGGACGTGAACACGGTGGTGGTGGGCTGGGGGCTCATCGTCCTTTCGGTCCTCGGGTGGCGCTGCAAGGGCCGGCGAGCCGCGGCGTGGGTCTGGGGGGCGTTCCTCTCGGCCCTCTTCAGCTTGGGGCCCATCCTCCAGGTCAACGGGCAGTCCGTCTTTGACTTTGACGGCCTCCAGGTCCGCTTCCCCCTGCCCTTCATCCTGCTCCACTACATCCCGGTGGTGCGGGGGAACCGGGCCCCCAACCGCTTCAGCGTGCTCCTCCTCCTGTGCGTGGCGGTGCTGGCCGGGTACGGACTGGCCTGGCTCCTCGGCCGGGCCCGCGCCGCCCTCATCCGGCGGGGGAAGGGGACCTCAGCGCTGCCCCTGGTGGCCGCAGCCGTCGTCGCCGGGGCGCTCCTGGAGCACCTGGCGGTCCCCCTGCCCCTCTCCGACGCCCGCATCCCAGCCTTCTACCAGGACCTGGGCCAGGAAGAGGGCGACTTCGCCCTGTTGACCCTGCCCCTGGGCTGGCGGGACTCCTTCGGCGTCCTGGGCGACGAGAGCACCCGCGTCCAGTACTACCAGACGGCCCACCGCAAGCGCCTCATCGTCGGCAACATCACCCGGCACCCAGCCTACCTCTTTGAATACTACCGCCGCCTCCCCTTCTTCCGGGCCGTGACGGACCTGGAACTGTACCAGGAGCCCGACGCAGAGACGGTCCGCAAGGCCCGGGAGCAGGCGGCCGCCCTCCTGTACCTGTACGACATCCGCTACCTGGCCGCGAACCCCGCCGTGCCCGGCCGCCTGCCCTACGCCGACACGCGGGAGCGGACCCTCGCCTTCGTGCGGGAGGTGCTCCCCCTGGAGCCAGAGCCGGTCTACGACCAGGATGGCCTGGTGGTCTACCGCACGGTCCAGCCCCCACCCCAGCGCGGCTTCCTGGTGGACCTGGGGCAAGAGGCCTCCTGGATGTACCAGGGGCCTGGCTGGAGTTTTGACGAGGAGATCGCCGGGGCGAGCGCGGTCTGGGCGGTGGAGCAAGGGGCGACCCTCTTCTTCCCCCTGCGGGAGGTGGCACCCCACCGCCTGACCTTCCGAGCGTGGCCCTTCGCCTTTGAAGGGGCAGCGCCCCAGGAGGTGACCGTCCTGGTCAACGGCCATCCCGTCGGCCGCGTGGCCCTGGCCCCTGGCTGGGGCGAATACACCCTGGAAGTCCCCGCGGAGGCGCTGCGCTACGGCCTGAACCGGGTGGCCTTCCGCTTCGCCCACCTGGACGCGCCGCGGGACGTGCTCCCGCCGGTGCGGGCCATCGGGACCACAGGGGTGGAAGCGCCGGTGGACATTGAAGTGCACAGCGCAGGCGCGGAGGGCGGCAAGTTCGCCTATGTGACGGTGGAACGGGGCCGCCGTCGCGTGGATGCCTCGGCCCACCGCCGGGGGTACAACATCGCCGTGCTGGACCCCAGGACGGGCGACCTGGTGGAGGCCCGGGGGTTTGACACCTGGGCCAACCCCTACGAGTCGCAGGCCCTGGCCCGCTTCCTGGCCCAGGTGCCGGAGGGGTACATCGTCATCGCCGCCGTGCAGGAAGACGGCGCGCGCCACCTGACGGAGGAGGCCGTGCGGGCCCTGCAAGCCATCGGCGCGGGGGAGGACCTGCGGGGCCGGGAAGGCCAGGCCCATGCCGTCATTGGGGTCAAGGGCGCGCCGCCGGGCACCGCCCTGGAGGAGGTCGGTGGCTCCTCTGCCTACCTGCACCTGGGCCGCAACCCCGACAGCCGCACCCTGGGCGCCGCCTTGGACTGGGTGAGGCTCGCCCCCCTCGCCCCCTAAAGAAGCCTCCCGTTGCGGTTGCATCTTATGACAACTTATGCTATACTAAAGGCAGTTCCACCGCGGCCTTGGTGGGCTGCTTTGCTGCT
>DAOTYM010000202.1:0-2964 GCA_034434775.1 Anaerolineae bacterium
TCTTCTTCTTGCGGGGCATTGCTGACCAAGCGGAGGATGCCGCAACCCGCGCCAGAAAGTTGCAAGACCTGCGGGAAGACTGGCATCGGCGCTTAGCCCAGGCCCGCACCTCTGCCCTGGCTTTGCGTCTCGCAGATGCCCTTTTCCAAACCCCGGTTCTCACTATCCCCCAAGCGCAACGCCTTTTAGGGGTTACGTACCCTAGTGCCCAGCGCAACGTAGAGAAACTCGTCCAGGTGGGCATCTTGCAGTTGGTAGGTGGGACTTCCTATGGCAAGACCTATACCGCGCCAGAACTCCTTGATATGGTCCTTGATAAGGACTAGTACTTGACCACAATAAAAAATTCCGTTTTCGGCCGTGCAGGTCACGGTTGCAGTCTCATAGTAGGGGCGCACGGCCGTGCGCCCCTACCCAGGATTACATATCGTCAAGAACCACCGTGGTGTAGTACTAGAGTTGTCGTCCAAATTAAACTATCAGGCGCAAAAGTATAATTCCACTGAGGAGAATTGAAGTAAGCGACAATTGTGTCAACGCAGACCTCTCCGCCCCCTTGCACTCAGGGAAGCCAGCGGCCGGATCTCCTGCTCGGGAGGGCGCTGAGAGGTTGGAAAGCGTCTGGTGGAAGATAAGCGGACGCGCAAAGCGTCAGGAGGAACTGCCATGCCCGCACCCACACGCGTCATCCGTGCCCCCAGGGGCACCCAACTTTCCTGCAAGGGCTGGCTCCAGGAGGCCGCCCTGCGTATGCTCATGAACAACTTGGACCCCGAGGTGGCCGGCGACCCCGACAACCTCATCGTCTACGGCGGCCGGGGCAAGGCCGCCCGCAACTGGGACTGCTTTGACGCCATCGTCGCCGCCCTCAAGGACCTGGAGGACGACGAGACCCTCCTCGTCCAGTCTGGGAAGCCGGTCGGCGTCTTCCGCACCCACCGGGACGCGCCGCGGGTCCTCCTCGCCAACTCCAACCTGGTGCCCGCCTGGGCCACCCAGGAACTCTTTGACGACCTGGAGCAGCGGGGCCTCATCATGTACGGCCAGATGACGGCCGGCTCCTGGATCTACATCGGCACCCAGGGCATCCTCCAGGGGACCTACGAGACCCTGGCCGCGCTGGCCCGCAAGGAGTTCGGGACCGACAGCCTCCGGGGGAAGTTCATCCTCACCGCCGGCCTGGGCGAGATGGGCGGCGCCCAACCCCTGGCCATCACCCTCAACGAGGGCGTGGGCCTCATCGTGGAGGCGGCCCGGTGGCGCATTGAGCGCCGCCTCCGCGACCGCTACCTGGACCGCGCCACCGAGGACCTGGAAGAGGCCATGACCTGGGTGGAGGAGGCCCGGGCCAAGGGCAAGCCCCTCTCCGTCGGCCTCCTGGGGAACGCGGCCGAGGTCCTGCCCGAACTGGTGGTGCGGGGCGTGGTCCCCGACGTGGTCACGGACCAGACCCCCGCCCACGACCCCCTCAAATACATCCCCAAGGGGATGACGGAGGAGGAGGCCGAGGCCCTGCGCCGCACGCCGGAGGGCCGCAGGGAACTGGCCAAACGGGCCATGGAGTCCATGGCCGAGCACGTGCAGGCCATCCTGGCCTTCAAGAAGCAGGGGGCTGTGGCCTTTGACTACGGCAACAACCTCCGCCAGCGGGCCTACGACATGGGCGTGGAGGACGCTTTCTCCTACCCCGGCTTCGTCCCCGCCTACATCCGCCCTCTCTTCTGCGAGGGGAAAGGCCCCTTCCGCTGGGTGGCCCTCTCCGGCGACCCAGAGGACATCTACCGCACCGACGATGCCATCCTGGACCTCTTCCCGGAGAACGAGTCCCTGGCGCGGTGGATCCGCATGGTCACCCGGGAGCGGACCTTCAAGTTTCAGGGGCTGCCGGCCCGCATCTGCTGGCTGGGGTACGGGGAGCGGGACAAGGCCGGCCTGCGCTTCAACGAACTGGTGGCCAGGGGCGAGGTGAAGGCCCCCATCGTCATCGGGCGGGACCACCTGGACTGCGGCTCCGTGGCCTCGCCCAACCGCGAGACGGAAGGGATGAAGGACGGCTCCGACGCCATCTCCGACTGGCCCATCCTGAACGCGCTCCTGAACACGGCCTGCGGAGCGACGTGGGTCGCCTTCCACCACGGCGGGGGCGTGGGGATCGGCTACTCCCAGCACGCCGGCCAGGTCATCGTGGCCGACGGCACGCCGGAGGCCGCGGTGCGCCTGGAGCGCGTCCTCACGGCCGACCCCTGGATGGGGATCATCCGCCACGTGGACGCCGGCTACGAGGAAGCCATCGCCGTGGCCAAACGCCACCACCTCAAGATCCCGATGATGAGGTAGAAGAAACCACAGAGGGCACAGAGGCCACGAAGGGTTGTTCAAAAAATTCTTTCTCTGTGCTCTCCGTGTGCTTCGCGGTGCTCTGTGGTCCGTTATCGTCCCCTGAGCGGGGGATGTTTCACGTGAAACAAAGCGGAGGAACCACAGAGGGCACAGAGTTTTTTCAAAAAATTCTTTCTCTGTGCCCTCTGTGTGCTCTGTGGTTCATCCCTTGTGGTTCATCCCTTGGGGGCGAGGGGCACGACCTCCAAGTGGGGCAGGTGGGGCATGGGGCCTTCTGCCTCCCTGGCCGGCGCCGGGTGGACGCGGAAGACCGGGCCCTCCTTGCAGACCAGGCGGCCATCCCGCGCGCACGACCCGCAGACCCCGATGCCGCAGCGCATGTAGGCCTCGCGGCTCACCTCGGTGGGCACATCCCAGCGGCGGCCCAGCGCGGCCACAGCCTCCAGCAGGCCCTCCGGCCCGCACGCCGCGAGGGCCTGTACGCCTCCCTCCTCCAAAAGTGCCGCAGCCACCTCCGAAGCCAGGCCCAGCCGCCCCGCACTCCCGTCCTCCGTGGCCACCTCCACCCGGCACCCCAGGGCGCGGAAGCGGTCCACGAAAAGGAGGTCGGCGGCCGTCTTCGCC
>DAOTYM010000203.1:0-5379 GCA_034434775.1 Anaerolineae bacterium
CCGACCATCTCTTCGGGCCGGCTGCCGAACGCCTCGCGCATGGCCTCCACCATGGCCGCGGCGATCCCCTCTATCGTCCCCTTCCACCCCGCGTGGCCCAGGCCCACGGCCCCCGTCCGCGTGTCAAAGAGGAAAAGCGGCACGCAGTCGGCAAAGCGCAGGAAGAGGACCACCTCCGGTGAGGCGGTGACCAGCGCGTCCGTCGCCGGGACCACGCGTCCTCGGTCCTGCGGGCCCACCACGGCAACCCGCGTGCCATGCACGAGGCGCGCCGTGACCAGGTCCTCCGGGGACACACCCAGGGCCCGGCAGATGCGCGCCATGTTGGCCGCCACGGCCTCCGGCGCATCGCCCACCGTGTGGCCCGTGTTGAGAGAGTCAAAGGGAGGCTGGCTCGCACCCCCCAGGCGCCCGAAGATGGCGTGGGGGACGCCCATCTGCTCCAGGACCTCCAACCGGGCCTGGGGAGGCAGGTCCCCGTTCCCCACTATCCAGCGCACAGCGAACCTCCCGAGGCCCTGGGGCCGCTCCCAATGTGCGCCCAGGGCAGAGTTCCTTCCGCGATCCCCCTTAACGCCGGAGCAACCTCCACGCCTGCCCGTTCCAGCGCGGCGTGCCACCCCTGCAGGGTATAGCGCTCCATGGCCTCCAGGGCGAGGGCGAAGGTGCGGTTGCCCCGCGCCAGCGCCGCCTGGACCTGGGCCCAGGCCGCGCTCTCGGCACGGACCTGCACGCCCCGCCGTGCCAGGTCCCGGGCAAGCCACTGGAGCCGCGGCTTCAGCACCTCCAATTGTAGCATAGATTCCCGTTCTAGGGGAGTCTGGGCCTTGGGCACGAAGGGGGAAAGGCTCGCCACCACCTGGAGGCCCGACCACCTGGCGACAGCCTCGCTCAGGGCGCCGATGGCGGCGACGTCCTCCTCTGTCTCGCCGGGCAGCCCCACCATGAAGTAGAGTTTGATCTGGCGGAACCCCAGGCGGCCCGCGAGTTCCGCGGCGCGCTGGAATGCCGCATCGGGGATTCCCTTGCCGATGCGCCGCCGCAGCCTCTCTGTGCCCGTCTCCGGGGCCAGGGTGAGGCTCCGCGCCCCGCTTTCCGCCAGGGCCCGCAGGAGGACCTCCGACAGGGCATCAGCCCGCCACGAGGAAACCGAGACCCGTGCCCCCATCTCCCGGAGGGCCAGGACCAGCCGGTCCATCTGGGGATGGTCGGAGACGGCCGAGCCCACCAGGCCCACGCCGTCGCGCAGACGCAGCCCCTCCCGCGCCCGCTCCAGGAGGACCTCCGCGTCCCAGTAGCGGACCGGCCGGGCGGCGTACCCGGCCAGGCAGAAGGCGCACCCATGCTGGCACCCCCGGGCCACCTCCAGCAGGAACAGGTCCCCGAACTCCGCCAGGTCGCTGAAGACCGTGGTGCAGGCCGGCTCCGGCACGGAGGGCGCGTACACCCCGCGCCGCACCACACCGGGCAGCGGCAGGTCAGCCCCTTCCCACACCTGGCCGCGGTAGGCGAGCCGGGCGAGCCGGCCGTCCTCGCCGTAGGCAACCTCGTAGAGGGCCGGCACGTAGACGCCCGGGAGCCGGTCCAGCCGCTCCCAGACCTCCCCCCGCGGCGCGCCCTGCACCTCCTTGAGGGCCTCCACCAGGGGGTCCAGGACCGGCTCGGCATCGCCCAGGACCACCGCATCCAGGAAAGGGGCCAGGGGCTCGGGGTTCGCCGTGAGGGCCATGCCACCGGCCAGCACGATGGGGTCCCCCGCCTCCCGCTCCTCCGCCCGGAGGGGGACCCCCGCGGCGCGGAGCATCCCCACCACGTGGGGGTAGTCCAGTTCGTAGGCCACGGAGAAGGCCACGACGGGGAATTCCCCCAGGGGGCGCTGCGACTCCAAGGAGAGGGAGGGGCCCACCTGCTGCAGGCGGGCATCCCAGCCTGCCTCCAGGTCGTCGGACCTGCTGGAACGGCCGCCTTCCAGCGCGGCGAAAGCCCGTTCGCAGGCCACATCCGGGCGGCCGTTCCACCTCTTGTAGAGGAGGTGGATGGCGAGGCTGCCCATCCCCACCGCGTACCGGTTGGGGTACACCAGGGCGATGGGCAGGCGTCCCCCCCATTCCTTGCGGACCACGCCTTGCTCACGCGCCAGCAGGCGCCGCGCCCGCTCCCGTGGCTCCCACGCCCAGGCCATCAGCACTCACTGTAGCCGCAGGTGTAGCACTTGCGGCACCCCTCCACGTAGAGGAGCGTCGCCTGCCCGCACTCCGGGCAGAGGTCGCCGGCTCGGTCCAGGGGCAGCGGCATCTGTTCCGCCAGGGGCGGCCGTGGGGCCATCCCCAGGTGCTGGGCCAGGACCTGGGCCAGGGCATCCGGCAGGGAGCGCACCCGCTGCGGCCCGAACCCCAGGGGCCTCCCCCCGCCGATCCCCGACAGTTGGTCCACGATCTCCTGGAGGCGTTCCCGCGGCGTCATGGGCGAGGGCAGGCGCAGGCACAGGGAGATGAGCCGTCCCAGGGCCTCCGCCACCGCGGCCGTGTCGCTCCCCGCCTTGCCCACGTTGGCGAAGACCTCAAAGGGCTCGCCTTCTCCGTTCTCGTTGATGGTGATGAACGCCGTGCCCAGAGGGGTGCTGATGCGGTGGGTCACCCCGCGGACCACGGGCGGGCGAGGCTTGATGGCCTTGGGGACCTCCGGCAACCTCTCCTTCTTCCCCACCCGCAGGACCTGCTCCTCCTTGCACCCATCGCGGTAGACGGTGATGCCCAGGCAGCCCAGTTCGTAGGCCATGAGGTACACCCGCCGCACGTCCTCCACCGTGGCCTCGCGGCGCAGGTTCACCGTCTTGCTCACGGCGTTGTCGGTGTGCTTCTGGAAGGCAGCCTGCATCCGCACGTGCCACTCCGGGGCGATCTCGTGCGCGGTGACGAAGGTGCGCCGCACCTCTTCCGGCACCCCGGGGATCCCCTGCAGGGTGCCGGTCTCCACCACCCGGTCCACGATCTCCGGCCTGTCCAGCCCACGCACCCTAACCACCCGCTCAAAGACCTGGTTCACGAACTGCAGCCGTCGCTCCTCCACCACGTGCTGGTAGGCCAGGGCGAAGGCTGGCTCAATGCCCGAGGAGGTGCCAGCGATGATGCTGATGGACCCGGTGGGGGCGATGGTGGTGACGGTGGCGTTGCGCAGGGGCCGCCCATCCCGGTAGATGCTGCGCCGCCAGTTGGGGAAGGGGCCCCTCTCCTCGGCCAGGCGGGCCGACTCGTCGTGGCCCACCCGCTTGATGAAGGCCATCACCTCTTCGGCCAGAGCCACGGCCTTCTCGCTATCGTAGGGGATGCCCAGTTCAAAGAGGACGTCGGCCCAGCCCATCACCCCAAGCCCGATGCGGCGGTTCCCCTTGACCATGGCGTCAATCTCCGGCAAGGGGTAGGGGTTGACCTCAATGACGTCGTCCAGGAAGCGCACCGCCTTGCGCACCACTTGCTCCAGCGCGTCCCAGTCCAGCCCGGCCGCGGGCCAGCCGCTGTCCTTCGCCGGGAGGACGAAGCGGTAGAGGTTCACCGAGCCCAGGTTGCAGGCCTCGTTGGGCAGGAGGGGCTGCTCGCCGCAGGGGTTGGTGGCCTCAATCTGGCCCAGTTCGGGGGTGGGGTTGGCCGGGCTGCGGTTCATGCGGTCAATGAAGATGACGCCCGGGTCGCCCGTCTGCCAGGCGGCCCGCACGATGCGGTCAAAGACCTCCCGGGCGCTGAGTTTGCCGGTCACCTCGCCCGTGTGGGGCGCCACCAGTTCGTAATCCCTGTCTTCCGCCAGGGCCTGCATGAACTCGTCGGTCACGGCCACGGAGATATTGAAGTTGTTGATGCTGCCATCCAGTTTGCATTCAATGAACTCCAGGATGTCCGGGTGGTCCACCCGCAGGATGCCCATGTTGGCGCCTCGCCGGGTCCCGCCCTGCTTGACCGCCTCTGTGGCGTGGTTGAAGACGCGCATGAAACTGACGGGCCCGCTGGCCTTGCCCCCGCTGGAGCGGACCAGGCTCCCCTTGGGGCGCAGCCGGGAGAAGGAGAAACCCGTCCCGCCCCCGGACTGGTGGATGATGGCGGCGCGCTTGATGGCCTCAAAGATCTCCACGATGGAGTCGCCCACCGGAAGCACGTAGCAGGCGGAGTATTGGAGGCGGGTCTCCCGCCCCGCGTTCATGAGGGTGGGCGAGTTGGGCAGGAAAAGGCGCTCCACCATCAGATCGTAGAACTCGCGGGCCACCTCGTCCACCCGCTCCGGGGTGGCGCCGAAGTGGGCCTCGGCCGCGGCGATGGCGCGCGCCACGCGCCAACACATTTCTTCGGGCGTCTCCCCACCCCGCAGGTACCGCTCCCGCAGCACCCGCAGGGCTGGCTCCGACCACTGTCCCTTTTTCTCCGGCATCCGTCCTGTGTCCATGGCTCAAGCGATCCTCTCAGCGGTAGGTGCATCATGCCCCCCGGGAAAGGGAGAACACCATCCTTGAACCTGTGGGCAGAGAGGGTTCCCTGACGCGGGGAAACGGCTACGTCCGCTGGAGCAACCGGTCTATTTCCGCCCGCACGGCCTCCAGGTCGCCCAGTTCCAGGTAGACCGTGGCAAAACGGATGTAGGCCACCTGGTCCAAGGCCTTCAGTTCCTCCAGCACCAACTGGCCCACGTAGGCGCTGCTCACTTCGGCCTTGCCCAGGCTGAAGACCTTCTCCTCAATCCGGCTGACCAGCCGCTCCATCTCTTCCATAGGGATGGGGCGCTTGGCCGAGGCAATGCGGATGCCGGTGAGGACTTTGCCGGCGTCCCAGGGCTCGCGGCGCCCATCCCGCTTGATGACCATGAGGGCATCGGTGACCCGTTCGTAGGTGGTGAAACGGCGGCCGCAGCCCTCGCACTCCCGCCGCCGGCGGGTCCCCTGGCCAGCATCCCGCGTGTCAATCACCCGGCTCTGGTCAGAGCCACAGTAGGGGCATCTCATGGTCGGTCTCCTTCCCTGAACCCGGCTCGGGCCTCCATGCCGATGGCCGATCCTGGGCTGACACGTCCCCCGAGGGGCCTGTAGCCTTCCGGCGCACCACTGGGCGAGGTTCTGGAAGCCTCTTGGACCGAGGGGCCTCAGCGGATGCAATGGCGAGATGGCAGGGCGATAGGCCCAACATCTAGTGCGGCAAAACGCCAACACCACAACATCTTGTGGTGTCAGCGGCCCTACTATACCACAACTTCGGCCGGAGCGCAAGTCGGGCCCCGCGCCACCGGTTGACACAACCCCCAAATTCCCGTATACTCCCGGCGAGGCAAAGCGCAGCCAAGCCTTCGGGCCGCCCAAGGAAAGAGGGAACGATGCCCCACCCCTGGACTGTGGGCCTGGTC
>DAOTYM010000204.1:0-18084 GCA_034434775.1 Anaerolineae bacterium
GGCGCTGGGGTACCCGGTCCAGGCGTAGTTGTGGATGCACATCTTGATGGCCGGGTTGACCGGCGGGACGCCCTCAATCAGGGGCCTGCCATCCTTGCCGTAGTAGGCCTCGGTGTACCAGGTATAGGGCGGCAGGGGGTTGTCCAGGTCAAAGAGGTCCACGTTGACCCCGCAGAAGTTGGCGTAGATGACCCCTCCGGCGAAGTTGTAGGGGACCGGCGCCGGGAAGTCCAGGATGGCGATGCAGTCCTTGATCTCCCCCAGGAGCGTCATGACCTTGCCGTAGTAGCGGCAGCCATCCCGGGTGATGCGGTCGTTGACGGCGTAGAGGTTGTTGTCCGCGTCCACCCGCACCACGCCATTGGGCGCCATCACCAGGAAGCAGGTGAAGGCGAACTTGGACTGCACAAAGGGCGACTCAAAGATGGCCCGCGCTACGAAGTTGGCGGCCCTCGGCCCCAGGTTCTGGTGGTAAGTGGAGCGGGTCTCAATGCGGGCGTAGGACATGCCGAAGGGCTTCACCGCCCGGTCCACCTGGCGGTGGAAGTGGACCTCACGCACGTCGGAGTTGTGGGCGTGGATGATCCACTTGGCGTCGTAGGCCCGGGCGATGCCGTAGAGGGTGCCGATCTCCGTCTCAATGGGGATGCCTCGGTCCACGGGGGCTATGCCCATGGCCTTGCCCTGGAAGTACTCGTCCAGGCCGAAGCGCTTGATGTACTCTTCCGTCTCGCGGAAGCGCAGCCCCACACCAGCCCGCAGGCGGATGTCCTCGGTGCCCGTGCGCTCCCGGACCACGTCGCGGATGGTGCGGAGCATCTCCGCGTAGGCTTCCCCGCCCAGCAAGGTGAAGCCGTGGTGGGACGCCAGGATGTTCACGGAGTCGCCGGGCTGGATCATGCTCATGTCCACGCCGGCCAGGGCCTGCTCCGTGGCCCGGCGCACGGCCGCCACCCCCTCCGGGCCGGGGTAGATGACCGGGGGCAGGTCCGGGAAGAGGTCGGTGAGGAGGACCGAGGTCATCCCAGGCAGGTCCGACCCCCGCATGGTGACCAGGGCTGGGTCAATCCCGTACTGAGACTTGCGAGGCGCGATCGGTTTGATGGGTGGGCGCATGGTTCATCCCCCCTTTCTGCTTCCAGCAGCACTGACGATCCGGTTGAGCAGGGCGATGTCGTCGTCAAAGTAGAAGCCGCGGCTTGCGTACTTGGCCTTGACCGCTTCCGGCACCTCCCAGGCGGTGATGGTGCGGCCGTAGAGTTGCCACCCGTCCTTGAGGGTGGGCACGAGGGGGATTTCCGCGGCCTCCAACAGCCGCAGGATGGGCTGGGTGCATTCCACCTTGCACCCCGTGCGCACCCCCGTGTGGCGGGAGATCTCCTCAGGGGTGCGGTAGCCCTTCAGGATAGCGGCCGCGACCTCCTCGGCCCGGGTGCCGGTGCAGAAGCAGACGACCTGCTCCGGGTTGAGGCGCGCCTTGCGGCAGAGGGCGTCCACCTCTTGCCGGTCCACCTCCTCCACGGGGACCCGCACGGTGTAGGGTTCCGGGCGGCGCACCATGCGCAGCGCCTCAAAGGGGCAGCGCTGTTCGCACGTCCAGCACCCCACGCATGTCTCGGCGTGGATGGCGACGATGCGTTTGGGCCCCTCGGGGTTGGGATTGGGCACCATCTCCATAGAGAGGGTGGGGCAGACCTTCACGCAGATGCCACACCCGGTGCACTTCTCCTCAATGAGTTCCGCCAACAGATTGACCAACCGCATGTTGGCCACCTCCTCCAAGATGTCGGGACAGCAAGGCGGTCTGTGAACCGCCTTACAGGGTACCCCCTGGCCCTCACACACCCCGCCCGCCCAAGGCGGCTGAGGGGACGGGAGAGGCTCCCTTTTCCCGGTACCCCAGGCGGTGGGAGATCTCCACCGCGGCTTCCACCACGGCGGGGATGACCTCGGCGATCCTCTCCGGCCCCAGGCGCACCGAAGGGCCGGCCACGGAGAGGGCGGCCACCACCTGCCCGGAGTGGTCCCGGATGGGCGCCCCCACGCAGCGAAGGCCCTCAATGATCTCCTCGTTGTCCAAGGCGTAGCCCCGGCGGCGCACTTCCGCCAGGTGGGCCTTGAGAGCCTCCTTGTCGGTGATGGTGTTGGGGGTCCAGGGCTGCAGGGTTGCCCCCTCCAGGAGGCGTTCCAGTTCCTCCTCCGGCCTGAAGGCCAGCATGGCCTTCCCCACTGCCGTGCAGTAGGCGGGGAGCCGCCGCCCCACTTGGGAGACGATGCGCATGGAGCGGGGGCTCTCCCGCTTGTCAATGTAGACCACGTCCAGCCCATCGCCGACGACCAGGTGCACCGTCTCCTGGAACTGGTCCATCAGCCGCTCCAGGACGGGGCCGGCCGCGGTCCGCAGGTCCAGGCGGGAGACGGCCGCGGTCCCCCACTCAAAGAGCCGGATGCCCAGGACGTAGAGGCCGTCGGCCTCCTGAGAGACCACCCCCCAGGCCCGCATGGTAGTCAGGAGGGCGTGCACCGTGCTCTTGCTGAGGCCCAGGTCCCGGGCCAGGTCGGAAAGGGACGCCGAACCGCCCCGGCTGGCCAGCCGCTCCAGGAGCGCCAGCGCCCGGTCCACCGATTGGACGGTCCTCTCCCGAGTTGCCATCTCCTGCCTCCCTGGCCCTGGGTCAGGGGGCGGAGCCTTCGCCTCCGCCCCCGAATTCCAGGAGCCAGGTCCATTTTACCACAGCGGGCTCTCCCGGGCCGACGGACACGAGGAGAGGTCGGACCCCCTCCTCCGTCAGACGTCCAGCACTGTGTAGCGCCCGTAGGGCACGAAGGCCACGCGGGCGTTGGGGCCGTGCCGCTTCAGGGCCGCCTGGAAGGCCTCCTCCAGGGAATCGGTGGCGTCCAGGCCAGCGTTCCGGCTCAGGTCCAGGTTCTCCTTGCGGGTGACGACGGTGACGTGCTTGCGGGTCATCACCTCGTAGATCTTCCACCAGATGCAGCCGGCCCAGAGTTCCCGCTCTTTGGTGTAGAACGCCCGCAGCGCCTTGGCCTTGTTCTCCGGCGATGGGGGCATGAAGTCCTTCATCAGGTCCATGAGGGCGAAGCCGGGCCAGGCCCCGTAGCCGGGACACGGCGTGGCGTGGATGATGGTGCCGCCCTCCTTGCAGATGGGGTCGCAGTTCACGGCCGCCCAGCCGGTGTGGAAGTAGAGGTGGTCGGTGGGGGCGCTGGAGCCAGTGATGACGATGTCGGCCGGGGCGCCGGCGAACTGAGCGGCGTTGAAGCGGTAGATGCTGTCGTAGACCTTGACGGCCGCCTTGTGGGCCTCCACGAAATCCCCAGCCCCCAGGTAGATGACCTGGAACTTGTTGTCCACGATGACGTGGATGCCCATGGTCAGGCCGACGATGCGGGCGGCCTCGTACTTATCTTGCTGCATGTGGCAGGCGTTGTTCCCCGGGCGGCAATCCTCGGCCAGGGAGAAGATGTGGTTCATCTCAATGGTCTCGTTGCTGGAGATGGCGGGGATGACCATGCCAGAGCCGCCGTAGCCCCACAGGGTGGCCTGGGTGGTGGAGATGGTGATCTTGACGTCCGCCTCGGCCACCGGCCTGAGGACGAAGACGGGGACGCCGCGCGAGGTGATGCCCAGGAAGACGTAGTTCTCCGGCTTGCTGACGTCGTTGCAGACGATGGGGATGCCGCTTGCCACCACGTCCTTGCCCAGTTTCTCCTCCAGTTCCTCATGGCTGAGGGGTGGGACCTTTCCGTTGCCCACAGCGATGGAGACCTCAGCGCCGGCGGAGCGGAGGATGTCCAGGATGGGGGGCAGGATCTTGCGGGCTGGGGCTGCCCTGAACTGGTTTTCGGTGATGATGACCACCTTGTCGCCCTTGCGCACCAGGCGGGAGAGGGGCTTGGTGCCAAGGGGGTGTTCCACCGCGTAGGCCGCAGCCGCAGCCACATCGGGCAGAGGAGCAGGTTCCTTCGGCACGAAGGACTGCACCAGGTTGGCGTCCGGCACCTCCAGTTCCAGGAAAACGCCGGACTCTTCGGCGGTCTCGTACGGGACTTGGAGCTTGGCCATGTTCACACCTCCCTAGTCATTGTGGACCAGAACCGCAGACGCTATTGCCGGAGGCCTCCGCCAAGAGAAAAGAGTAACCACCTGGCGAGGCCAGAGACCGCACAGAGGGGCAACCCCAATTGGACCGGGCCCCCGATGGGGGTGTTCGGCATAGCCGAACGACGTTCGGCAATTTCATTATACACCCAAATGGGTGGCTTGTCAACTGACGCGCGTGGCGGGCCATCTCAGGCCGCCAACGAAGCAGAGGTTGGCAAAGTCCCCACGGGCCACCCGCGTTTCCGAAAAGGGCCAGGGTATGCTAGAATAGCATGGTGAGGTATGGTGCGAGAACAGGCTGCTTCCGTGGGTGTGGTAGACGCGCTGTCGGCAGGGTTCGCCCTGGTGGCCCGCCGCGCCTGGCTCCTGGCCATCCCCGTCCTGGTGGACCTGTTCCTGTGGCTGGGGGTGCGGCTGTCGGTGGAGCCGCTGGTGCGTGAGGCCCTGGCCACCGTCGGGAGCCTTTCGGGAGCGGGGGGTGCGAGCCCCCTGCCAGAAGAGGCCCAAGCCGCCCTCCTGCAGTGGGCCGCGCAGAGCAACCTCTTCGTGCTGCTGCGGCCCCCAGGCTTCCTGGTGCAGGGGGCCTCGGCCGGCTGGCTCGTGCCCGCGGCGGCCGAGGCGGCCACGCCGGCGGCGTTCCCGGGCGTCCAGCCCCTGGTCCTGCCCATTTCCAACCTGGGGACAGCCCTGGCAGCCGGGGCCGGGACCTTCCTGGCCGGCCTGTTCCTGGCCGCCCTGTACCTGTGCTGGGTGGCCCAGGCCCTCCTCCAAGACGAAGGCGCGCCCTGGTGGCCGCCCCTCCGGCACGTCGGGCGGACCTGGGCGCGGTTCGTGGCCTACACTGTGGCCCTGGGCCTGGTCTTGGGGATGCTGGCGCTCCCCCTCCTGGCCTTGGCTGCCCTGGCCCTGGCCAGCGGCCAGGCCCTCCTGGTCTGGATGGTGAACCTGTCGTCCCTGGCCTTCCTGTGGCTTTGGGTCTGGCTTGTCCTGTACCTCTTCTTCGCTGTGGAGGCCATGGTCCTGAACCGGGTGGGCGTCTGGGCGGGCGTGTGGTCCAGCATCCAGGTGGTGGCGCGGAACTTCTGGCCCACGGTGGGCCTCTTCGCCCTGAGCACCCTCATCGCCGCCGGGACCACCGTCATCTGGCAGCGCATCCAAGGGACCCTCTGGGGGATGGCCGTGGGCATCCTCGGCGGGGCCTTCATCCAGACTGGCCTGGTGGCGGCCAACCTGATCTTCTTCCGCTCCCGCTATGCCCGTCTGGCTGGTGTGCCCGCGGCAGGAGCGGGGGAAACCCGCCCAGGAGCCTGAAACCTCAGCATACCTCGCGGAACCTATTGTATCGGTAGGGTAGAGGAAGGAGCATGACGAAGGAGAGCAAGCCGACGGTTGGGAAATACGATGCCACGGATATCCAGGTCCTGGAGGGCCTGGAGGCCGTCCGGCGGCGGCCGGGCATGTACATCGGCTCCACCGACGTGCGGGGCCTCCACCACCTCATCTACGAAGTGGTGGACAACTCGGTGGACGAGGCCCTGGCCGGCGCCTGCGACCACATTGACGTCGTGATCCACGCCGATGGCAGCGTCACCGTGGAGGACAACGGCCGGGGCATCCCCGTGGACATCCACCCCGGGACCGGCAAGCCAGCCCTGGAGGTGGTCATGACCACCCTGCATGCCGGGGGCAAGTTCGGCGGAGGAGGGTACAAAGTGGCCTCTGGCCTGCACGGGGTGGGCGTCTCCGCCGTCAACGCCCTCTCAGCCTGGATGGAGGTGGAGGTCAAGCGGGATGGCCACCTGCACCGCCAGCGCTACGAGCGGGGCCGCCCCGTCACCCCGGTGGAGGTCATCGGCAAGGCCAAGGGGACGGGGACCAAGACCACCTTCCTGCCCGACCTGGAGATCTTCCACTCCCTGGATTACCGCTTTGAGACCCTGATCCAGCGCTTCCGGGAGATGGCCTTCCTGACCAAGGGCCTCACCATCCGCTTCGTGGACGAGCGGGAGGACCGGGAGATGTCCTTCTACTTTGAGGGCGGGGTCACCTCCTTCGTCCGCTACCTGAACAAGAACCGGGAGGTCCTGCATCCGCCCTTCTACGTGGAGCGGCAGGTCAACGGGACGCAGGTGGAGGCGGCCATCCAGTACACCGATGGCTTTGCCGAGTCGGTCTACGCCTTCGCCAACAACATCAACACCGTGGACGGTGGCACCCACCTGACCGGCTTCCGCTCGGCCCTGACCCGCTCGCTGAACGACTACGCGCGCCGTGCTGGCCTCCTCAAGGACAACGAGCCCAACTTCAGCGGCGACGACACCCGGGAAGGCCTGACGGGCATCATCAGCGTGAAACTGATGGACCCCCAGTTTGAGAGCCAGACCAAGGCCAAACTGGGCAACGCCGAGGTGAAGGGCCACGTGGAGTCGGCTGTGGGGGAGGCCTTCTCCGCCTGGCTGGAGGAGAACCCCCGCTACGCCCGGGCCATCGTCCAGAAGTGCATCACCACGGCCCGGGCCCGCCAGGCGGCGCGCAAGGCGCGGGAACTGGTCATCCGCAAGAGCGCCTTGGAGAGCATGACCCTGCCGGGGAAACTGGCCGACTGCTCCGAACGGGACCCCAGCAAGACGGAACTCTTCATCGTGGAGGGCGACTCGGCCGGCGGCTCGGCCAAGCAGGGGCGGGACCGCCGCTTCCAGGCCGTGCTGCCGCTCAGGGGCAAGATCCTCAACGTGGAGAAAGCCCGCCTGGACCGCACCCTTTCCAACAAGGAGATCCAGGCCCTCGTCACCGCCCTGGGGTGCGGCGTGGGCGACCAGTTTGACCTCTCCAACCTGCGCTACAACCGCATCATCATCATGACCGACGCCGACGTGGACGGGGCCCACATCACCACCCTCCTCCTGACCTTCTTCTTCCGCTACATGGAGCCCCTGATTGAGGCCGGGCACCTCTTCCTGGCCCAG
This sequence comes from Anaerolineae bacterium, assembly GCA_034434775.1. Lineage (GTDB taxonomy): Bacteria > Chloroflexota > Anaerolineae > DTPP01 > DTPP01 > DAOTYM01. Next base: position 7,090 of record DAOTYM010000204.1, read on the forward strand.
CCTCCCCTCTACCGGGTGCAGTGGGGCAAGAACGTGCGCTACGTCTACACGGAGGAGGAGAAGGACCGCCTCCTGCGGGAACTCAAGGGGAAGCCGGTCACCCTGCAGCGGTACAAGGGGCTGGGTGAGATGAACCCCGAGCAACTGTGGGAGACGACGATGAACCCCGAGACCCGCACCATCCTGCAGGTGACCATTGAGGACGCCGCGGCCGCCGACCGCACCTTTGACATGCTCATGGGATCGGCCGTCCCGCCCCGCAGGCGCTTCATCCAGACCCACGCCAAGGCGGTGCGCAACCTGGACGTGTGAGCCACGGGGTGGGGAAGTCCCTTCGCAACTCGGCGGCACCGCCGTTCAACACCCATTTCAGGAGGGGGAACATGCCACGCTATGCCTTCTTCCGCGGGGCGTTCGTGCCCATTGAGGAGGCCCGCCTGAGCATCATGGCCCACGTGGTGAACTACGGGACGGGGTGCTTTGAGGGCATCCGGGCCTACTGGAACGCCGACGCTGCCCAACTCTACGTCTTCCGCCTGCGGGAGCACTACCAGCGCCTGCTCCGCTCCTGCCGCATCCTCCACATCGCCCTCCCCTACGACGCCGACGAACTGTCGGAGATCACGGTGGAACTCCTGCGCAAAGAGGGGTACCGGGAGGACGTCTACATCCGCCCCCTGGCCTACAAGGGCTCAGAGGGGATCGGCGTGCGGCTCCACGACCTGGTGGACGAGTTCGCCGTCTTCGCCGTCCCCTTCGGCAAGTACATCCCCAAGGAAGGGGGCATCCGGGCCTGCGTTTCGTCGTGGCGGCGGGTCAACGACACCGCCATCCCAGCCCGGGCCAAGATCATCGGGGCCTACGTCAACTCCGCCTTCTCCAAGACGGAAGCCCACCTCAACGGCTTTGACGAGGCCATCGTCCTCACGGAAGACGGGCATGTCTCCGAAGGGAGCGCGGAGAACATCTTCCTCGTGCGGAACGGCCAGTTGATCACCCCGCCGGTCACCGACAACATCCTGGAAGGGATCACCCGCGCCACCCTGATGGACCTGGCGCGGCAGGAGTTGGGCATCCCCACGGTGGAGCGGCGCATCCACCGCACCGAACTCTACATCGCCGACGAGGCCTTCTTCTGCGGGACGGGGGTGGAACTCGTGCCCATCGCCGAGGTGGACCACCGGCCCGTGGGCACAGGCGAGGTCGGCCCCATCACCCGGAGGCTTTCGGACCTCTACGGCCGGGTGGTGCGGGGCCAGGTGCCCGCATACCTGCATTGGTGCACCCCCGTCTACGAAGGGGCCTGAGCCCCGCGGCCGCACCCATGGACTGGCCTCCTCCCCGCTCGTGGCGCACCGTCTGGCCGGCGCTGGGCCTGGCCCTGGGGCTCCTCCTGGGCGAGGGAGCCCTGGGCCTGTGGCTGGCGCGCCAGGCGGTGAGCCTGCGCGCCTTCGCCGCGGGCCTGGTGGGGGTCCTCGGGCTCCTCGCCCTGGGCGCGGTGCTGTGGTGGCTGTGGGGGTACTGGAGCCTGCGCTACCACCTGGACCGCAACGCCCTGACCATCTGCTGGGCGGGCCTGCGCGAGACCATCCCCCTGCCGGACATCCTCGCCGCGGAGCGGGGCGGGGAGGAGGTCCTCGTCCCCCGCTCCTTCCACCCCCTGCGGAGCGTGGGCTACTGGGCGGGTCCGGCCCAAACGGCCCGGGGGGAGCGCCTCCAGGCCTTCGCCACCTGCCCGCCGGCGGAGTGGGTCCTCCTCCGCACCGGGGCGGGGACGTGGGCCATCTCCCCCAGGGACCCGGGGGCCTTCCTGGAGCGGCTGGAGGCAGAGCGGCGGCTCGGGCCCACCCGCCGCCTCCGCCCGGGGCGGGAGTGGCGGGGGCTGTGGGGCTGGCCCCTCTGGCGGGACCGGTGGACGTGGGCCCTGTGGGGGATGGGCGCGCTGGGCGCCCTGGCCTTCTTCGGGCTGGAGGCAGCGCGCCCTGCCGGCCTCCTGGGGATGCCGCCCCTGGCGGCGCCTGCGGTGGCCCTGGGTTTCCTCGCCGTGGCCTGGGCCTGGGGGGGCCTGGCCTCCCGGAGCGACCGCCAGCAGGCGTACCTCCTCTGGGCGGGCGCGGCCTGGGTGCAGTGGGCCGGCGCGCTCCTGGCCTGGTGGGCTCCTGGCCGATGACCCCTCCGCCTTTCTCCTCCTGGCGGCTTTTGGCAGGGTTCCTCCTGAGCCTGGCCATCGGCTACGGGGGATACCGCAGGGCCGCCCTCTCCCGAAGCGGCGTCCTGGGGGCGGTGCTCACCGGGACCTTGACCTTCGGCCTGGGCGGGTGGGGCTGGGGCGCGCTCCTCGTGGCCTTCTTCGCTTCGTCCAGCGCGCTCTCCCGCTACCGACACGGGGACAAAGCCGCCGTAGCCGCCGACTTCGCCAAGGGCGGCCCCCGCGACCTGGGCCAGGCCCTGGCCAACGGGGGTCTGGGGTGCCTGTTGGCCCTGGGGCACCTCCTCGCCCCCCACCCCCTGTGGACCGCGGCCTTCGTGGGCGCGATGGCCGCGGTGAACGCCGACACCTGGGGCACGGAGGTGGGCATCCTCTGGGGCCGGCGGGTTTGGCTCATCACCACAGGGCGGCCCGTGCCACCAGGGACCTCCGGCGGCCTTTCTTGGCCGGGCACCCTGGCCGCTCTGGGGGGCGCGGCCTTCATTGGCGGCCTTGCAGCCCTGTTTCAGGGGGTGGGGGCGGCCGGCGCTTCCCCGGCGCCGGGGCTCCTCCTGGCCGTAGGCGTGGTGGGGGGCCTGGCCGGGGCCCTGGCCGACTCCTGGCTCGGCGCCACCGTGCAGTGCATCTACTTCTGCCCCCGCTGCGCCAAGGAGACGGAGCGTCCCCTGCACCACTGCGGCACGCGGACCCAGCAGGTGCGGGGCATCCGGTGGCTCCACAACGACGGGGTGAACCTGGCGGCGTCGGCCGTGGGCGCTCTGGCCGCGGGCTGCTGGCGGCCGCGGCGCTGGGCGGGGCTTGACCCCCCTCACAAGAGGTCCACAGGGTCCACGTCCACCCGCCAGCCTGGCCCGAGGGGCACGCCCTCCAGCACCCGGACCGGGTCGGCCGTGCGCAGGACGAGGTGCCAGCGGAACCGCCCCCGCTCCCGGGCGAAGAAACAGGGCACCGGGCCGAGGAGGGCCGAGCCGGGCAGCCCCAGTTCCGCCAAGCGCTCCTCCAACCACCTCGCCACCCGCTCCGTCTCCTGCTGGCAGACGGCCCACCGGGTGTGCACGAAGAGGAGCCGCGCCAGCCGCCCGAAGGGCGGATACCCCATCCGGCGGCGGAAGGCCATCTCCTCCTGGTAGAACGCGCCGAAGTCGTGGCGGCTGGCCGCCTGGACCGCGTAGTGCTCTGGGAGGTAGGTCTGGACCACCACCTGTCCGCCGCGGAGGCTGCGGCCAGCGCGGCCGGCCACCTGGGTCAGCAACTGGAAGGTCCGCTCCGCGGCGCGGAAGTCGGGGAGGTTCAGGGCTGTATCTGCTGCCACCACGCCCACCAGGGTCACCCAGGGCAGGTCCAGGCCCTTGGCCACCATCTGCGTGCCCACCAGGACGTCGGCCTGGCGAGTGGCGAACTGGTGCAGGATCCGCTCGTGGGCTCCCTTGGTGCGGGCGGTATCCAGGTCCCAGCGCAGGACGCGCGCCTGGGGCCAGCGAGCCTTCACCGCCTCTTCCACCCGCTGCGTGCCCGTGCCGAAGTAGCGGATGCGGGCGCTGCCGCAGGCCGGGCAGAGGGCCGGAGGGGCCATCTGGAAGCCGCAGTGGTGGCAGCGGAGGGCCTCGCCAGCCCGGTGGTAGGTCAGGGGCAGTTCGCAGCGGGGGCATTGGAGCACGTGGCCGCAGTCGCGGCAGAGGACGAAGGTGGCGCTTCCCCGCCGGTTGAGGAAGAGGATGGCCTGCTCGCCCTGGGCCAGGGTCTCGTCCAGGGCCTGTTGGAGGCGGCGGCTGAAGATGCTGCGGTTCCCCGCCCTGAGTTCCTGCCGCATATCCACGATGTGGACGGGCGGCAGGGACCCTGGCACCACCTGGACCTTGCCCGCGGGCTCCGGGGAGACGGGGCGGAAGATGCGCTGCGGGAGCGAGAGGAGGCGGAACATCCCCTCCTGGGCCCGGTGGTAACTCTCCAAGGAGGGGGTCGCGCTCCCCAGGAGGACCACTGAACCGGTGAGGCGGGCCAGTTCCAGGGCGGCTTCCCGAGCGTGGTAGCAGGGCGGCCGGGATTCCTTGTACGAGGGTTCGTGCTCTTCGTCTAGGACGATGAGGCCGAGGCGCGGCAGGGGAGCGAAGAGGGCCGACCGGGCGCCGACGACGACGTCCACCTGGCCGGCACGCACGCGGCGCCACTGGTCGTACCGCTCCCCCGGGGAGAGGCCGCTGTGCAAGGTGGTCACCCGGCCGGGGAAGCGCACGGCGAACCGCCGGATAGTCTGGGGGGTGAGGGCGATCTCCGGCACGAGGACCACCGCCTGCCGGCCCAGGGCGAGGGTGCGCTCCAGGGCGCGGAGGTAGATCTCCGTCTTTCCCGAGCCGGTGACGCCGTGGAGCAGGAAGACGGGCGGCCCCCCTTCCGGGGGCTTTTCCGGGGCAAGGCACTGGGCTATCCCCTGTTCCACCTCTCGCCAGACGGCCTCCTGGTCCGGGGTGAGGGTGGGAGGCGCTTCCGGGGGAAAGGAGAGGCCTGCCAGGGGGTCCCGGGGGGATTCCTGTTCCTCCAGGGCGACGAGCCCGGCCGCCTCCAGGGCCTGGAGGGTGGCCCGGTCCGCGGAGGTCTGGGCGTAGACCCCCCCTATCCACACGGGCCGGCCCTCCTGGCGCAGGAAGCGGAGCACCTCCAAGGCCCGGGCGACGTCTCGCAACTCGGCCAGGGCCGAGAGGGCTTTTTCCTCGTCCAGGAGGAGCATCGCCTGGGCCGGCTCCTCCCACAGGCGCACCCATCCCCGGTCCTCCAGGGCCGCGAAGGCTTTCCGCGAGGCTCCGGAGGCCTTCAGGTCTTCCACGGAGGCGCGGCCCCCGGCTTCGGCGAGGAGGGCGAGGGCGCGCGCCTGGGCCGGGGCGCGCGGGCGCATCTCTTCCGCCAGGCGTGCCGCGTCCTCCAGAGGGGGGAGCCACTCCACCCAGGTGCGGGCTGGGAGCACCCGGACCCACCCCCTGCGCTCCAGGGCGCGCAGGGAGGCCATCCGAGCGCCTGCCGCGCGGCACAGGGCCTCCGCCTCAGGCAGGGGGTCTGGGCTCCGCAGGAGGGCGAGGAGCAGGCGCGCCTGCTCGCTTTCCCGGCCCAGGGTGGCGAGGGCTTCGGGGACGGCCTCCCACGCCGCGGCCAGGCGCACCGTCTCGGCGCGGCGGGGTCGCAGCCGTGGCAGCGCATCCCCCGCGCGGCGCGCCACCAGCCCCAGGTGGATGAGGCGCAAGAGCCTCCTGTAGGCAGAGGGCCACGGCTGCCCCACGCGCTGGCGCAGCGCTCGCAGGGAGAGGGGGCTCCTCGCCCGGACGAGGTCCAGGATGCGCCGGTCCTCGGGAGAGAGGGCGGCGAGGTCCTCTGGAGAGGCCGGAAGGGCCTCCAGGAGGACCTCCGGGGGTGGGAAGAGGCCTGGCGGGAGCATGAGGGCCACACAGCGGGCCAGGGGGGCCAGTTGCGTGCGGGCCAGGAAGCGGGCCAGGGCCAGTTGGTGGGGCAGGAGGACTGGCTCGGGGTCCAGGATGGCTTCCAGAGGGCGCAACTCCGCCCCCGCCGGCGGTTCGGAGGGGAAGCCCACCACGACTCCCACCTGCCGCACCCCCCCGAACGGGACGCGCACCAGGTGCCCCAGCCGCACCTGGGGGCGCAGGGAGGGCGGGATGGCGTAGGTGAACCCTCCCCTCTCCCCCAGCCGCTCCCCGGGCGAGGTGGGGCGGTTGACCACCACCTCCGCGTACAGCCGTTCCTCGCTCACCCCCGTCTCCTGGGTGCTGCGCCACAGAGCACACTGTTTGCAGGGCGGCGCGCCTGCGCCGCCGGCAGGGGCGCAGCACCGCTCTGCACCCCTACGCTCACGCCCCCTTCATCCTCTCGCTCCCCAGTGCTGGACCACAATGAAAAGTCCGTTTTCGGCCATGCAGGTCACGGTTGCAGTCTCGTAGGGGCGCACGGCCGTGCGCCCCTACTCCACCCCTCAGATTGCATATTGTCAAGAACCACTGTGGCGCGGTGCTAGGAAGCCGTGATCTCTGTGGTCCAGCACTGGGCGCCCCGGGTCACCCGGCGCTCCGTTTGTACAGGGCGGCAGCCATGTAGCCCACCACGTGGGAGCGGTCGCCGGTGATGTCGCCGGAGTTGGCGTAGTGGAGGACGGAGGCCCCATCCGCCCCCAGGGCCTGGGCGGCGAGCATGGTGGCCGCCAGGGGGCCACCGCCGCAGGCCTCCGCCTTCCTGCGCTCCAGGAGGCCCACCAGCCCCCGCGGGTCAAAGGCCTCCACCCGTTCCACGATCAGGCGGTCCAGGGCCATGGCGCGGCTGTAGTCGTGGTAGTGGGAGAGGTCCGTGCTGGCCACGAGGAGGGCGGAACGCCCCTTCAGAACCCGCCCCAGCACCTGGCCCAGTTCCTGGCAGGCCTCCCAGGATTGGTCGCCCATCATGATGGGGACCAGGCGGAAGTCGCCCAGGGCCCGCTGCAGGAAGGGGAGTTGGATCTCCAGGGAATGCTCCTCATCGCGGGAGAGGAACATGAGCATGCCCAGTTCCCGGCCCAGGGCGGCGATCAGGTCGGCGTCCAGGGGCACCTGGCCGAGGGGCGTCTCGTAGGCCTCCACAGCGGTGATGCCGTAGCCGTCCAGGTAGACCCGGTGGCTGGGGCCGATGAGGACCACGGTCTCAAAAGAGGCGCTGGCCTCCTGGAGCGCCCTGTACGCGTAGCCGGCCACTGGGCCGGAGTAGATGTACCCTGCGTGCGGCGCGACGAGGGCCACGAGTTCCCCGGGCAGGGGCTCCACCCGGGCCTGGCTCAGGTAGTGGTCCACGGCTTTCCGCAAGGCCTCGGGCGTCCCAGGGTACCAGGTCCCCGCGTAGAGGGCCGGCCGCACCCCGTGCAAGCGTACCTGCGCCACCATCTCCCTTGCCTCCTCGCGTGTCCGCTCCCGGGCGACCCCCGGTGCCGCTAGAGGAACACCTTGCGGGGATGCACCCGGCACTTCTCCGCCTGGATGATGGCCTGCACCTGGGCCACGGCCTCGTCCAGGCAGCCTTCTCGGTTCACCACCACGTAGTCAAACTCCTCCACCCGCTTCAGTTCCTCGCGGGCGGTGGCGATGCGCCGCGCCAGCGCCTCTGGGTCCTCCGTCTTGCGCGTCCGCAGGCGTTGGATCAGTTCCTCCTCGCTGGCGGCGGTGAGGAAGATGAGCACCGCCCCCGGCGCCAGTTTGCGGATGGTGGCCGCGCCCTGCACGTCAATGCGCAGGATGACGTCCTTGCCGCTCTGCAGGGCCTCCTCCACCTGCCGGCGCGGGATGCCCTTGTAGTCGCCGTAGACCAGGGCGTGCTCCAGGAGTTCCCCTCGCGCGATCATCTCCTGGAACCGCTCCCGCGAGACAAAGTGGTAGTCCACGCCGTCCACCTCGCCAGGGCGGGGAGGCCGGGTGGTGGCCGTCACCACGAAGTGGAAGGGGAAGCCCAGTTGCTTCATCCGCTGGAGGAGCGAGTCCTTCCCCGCCCCGGAGGGGCCCGAAAGGACCACCAGTTGGGGCGGAGGGTTCTGCAATTGGGCGAAGAATTGGGCGATCCAGGGATCTCGTTCCACCGTCAACCTCGTTGCTCCTCGGATGGCCTCCGGTCAAGGCACAAAGGGCTTTCACCTCCCGCCCTGGTCCCCACCGGCTTTCGCACGCAAGGGCACGCGTCCCATCGCGCCGCTCTGGGCGTATCCCCTCCTGGTGTTGGCTGCACCGTGCCGCCCTCACGTCACGCCAGAGGCGTGACCTGCAGGGGCACGGCATGCCGTGCCCCTGCCATGGCAGACGGCCCCGCCCCTTGCCACCCGCCAACCGCCAAAGGCCATCTGCCATAGGCCACCGTGCCACCCAATGCCCTTGTGGGCTTGGATGGGGGCTATGGCAGGGACGCACGGCCGTGCGCCCCTGCGAGACTGCAACCGTGACCTGCACGGCCGAAAACGGAATTTTCACTGTGGTCCAACACTACAGCCACGCCACTGCCAGTTGATGGAAGGGCCGTTCCGCGCTATAATGGGCATGCCGACCGACGCAGCGGGAGGAGCGGAGATGCCCATCTACGAGTATCGCTGCATGACCTGTCGCCGCAGGGTCAGCATCTTCTGGCGCACGTTCCGGGAGGCCGAGGCGGGCGAGGCCCGCTGCCCCCGGTGCGGTGGCACGGACCTCCAGCGCCTCTTCTCCCGGGTGACGGTGGTGCGAGGGGCGGGCAGCACCGATGTGGACGACCTGGACCTGCCCGGGCTGGACGATGTGGATGAGAACGATCCCCGCTCCATCGCCCGGTGGATGCGCCGCATGAGCGAGGCCACAGGCGAGGACCTGGGCGAGGAGTTCCACGAGGTGGTGGACCGGCTGGAAGCGGGCCAGACCCCCGAGGAGATTGAGGAGGCCATGCCCGACCTGGCTGGTCCCCCGGAAGAGGACTTCTCGGAAGGCCTGGACTGAGCCACCGCCCCCATCCTCGCCCGAAGGAGCGTGCCCGCGCCCGAGCGGTCCCTGCCGCCCTTGCGGGCGGCTCCCTCCTCGCCTCCGCAGGGCCGTCAGAACTTCTCAAACCGCTCCACGTTCAGGACGAAGACCGTCGCGCCCCCCACCTGCACCTCCACGGGCGAGGGCATGTAGAGTTCGCCGGGCTCCATCACGGGCGGGAGGGGGTTCACGTACTGCGTTCGGGTGTGGCAGCACTCCCGGAGGGCCCTCATCACCTGGGGGACCTGTTCGTCCTCCGTCCCCACCAGGACGGTGGCGTTCCCCTCCCGCAGGAAGCCGCCCGTGGTGCTGATGACCGTGGCGCGGAACCCTTCCCGCACCAGGCGGTCCACCAGGTCGCGGCTGTCGTCGCTGTTCACAACGGCCATGATCAGTTTCATGCGGCGATCTCCCTCATCACCCTCTCGCGGATGGCTGCCTGGACCTCCGCCACGGGAGCCGTCGCGTCCAACACCAGCCACCGGTGCGGTTCCCGCGCAGCCATCTCATGGTAGCCGGCCCGGACCCGTTCGTGGAAGGCCCGAGCCTTCTGCTCCATGCGGTTCCACTCTCCCCCGAGCCCCTGGGCCTTGCGCCTCAGGCCCACCTCAATGGGCACGTCCAAGAGGACGGTCAAGTCGGGGACCAGCCCCCCCGTGGCAAAGGCGGTGATGGTGCGCAGGACCTCCAGGTCCAGGCCGTGGCCGTACCCTTGGTAGGCCATGGTGGAGTCGGCATACCGGTCGCAGAGGACGATCCCCCCTTTCTGCAGGTGGGGCAGGATGCGCTCTCCCACCACCTGGGCCCGCGCGGCCGAGAAGAGGAGGATCTCCGTGGTCGGCAGCATCTCCGTGTGTTCTGGGGCCAGCAGGATGGCCCGCACCTGGTCGCCGATGCGCGTGCCCCCCGGTTCCCTCGTCGCCAGGACGTCCAGGCCCTGACGCTGCAGCCAGTCGGCCAGGAGCCGCAGTTGGGTGGTCTTGCCCGAGCCTTCCGGCCCCTCAAAGGTGACGAAGAACCCCGGGTACAGCCGCCGGGGCCTCTCAGATGCGCCGGTTGGCATAGATGCGCACCCTGCGGTGGGGCTCCCGGCCCTGGCTGTAGGAGTACAGGTTGGCGGCCCGGGCCATCTCGTGCTGGCGCCGGCGGATGTAGGCGGCCTGGGGCGAGAGTTCCACCATCCGCTCGCCGTTCAGGACCCGCTCAATGGCTTCCTGGGCCTCCCGCATGGCTGCGGCGAAGACATCTTCCACCTCGCCCTCTTCTTCTGCCTGTTCCTGCACGGGCTCCAGTTCGTAGATGTCGGCCAGGGCTTCTTCAATCTGGGAGACGGTGTTGGAGCGCAGCACGTAGATGGGGATGCCCCGCTCCTCGGCCTCGCTGATGGGCTGACGCCGCTTGCGGTAGTAGTTCTTCAGCGTCAGCACCAGGTCAGCGCCTTTCAGTTGGCGCGTGATGACCACCGGGAGGTGGAGGTTCTGCGCGGCCTGCTGCAGGCGGTTGTGCCCGATGCCGTACGGGTAGACCTGCAGGGGGGCCAGAGGGCGCCCCTCGGCCGCCCGGCGCCGGGGCTCCCGCCGGGAGGGGCGTTCCTGCAGGGTGGGCGGCGGCAGTTCCTCCCGCTCAACGCGGACGGAGCCGTCCTCCTCCCGGACGCGCACTTCCGCGGCCACGGTCCGGCCCCGCAGGATGGCGTCCACCGCCTCGGCCACGTTGTGGTGGATGCGCAGGCGGTGCCAGCTCTGTTGCTCTATGAGGACGTCAAAGGTGGGCGGAGCCTTCCGCTCCAGGACCGTCTTCTGGGTCCCGCGGCGGCGCGCCTCCTCGTCGCTCAGGGTCACGGCCTGGATCCCGCCCACTAGGTCCGAGAGGGTGGGGTTCATGAGGAGGTTGTCCAGGGTGTTTCCGTGGGCCGTGGCGATGAGTTGCACGCCCCGCTCGGCGATGGTGCGGGCCGCGGCGGCCTCCAGTTCCCGCCCGATCTCGTCAATGATGATGACCTCCGGCATGTGGTTCTCCACCGCCTCAATCATCACCTCGTGCTGCAGGGCGGGGGTGGCCACCTGCATGCGCCGGGCGCGCCCGATGGCCGGGTGGGGGATGTCGCCATCCCCCCCGATCTCGTTGCTGGTGTCCACGATGACGACGCGCTTTTTCTCCGCCAGGACGCGGGCGGCTTCCCGCAAGAGGGTGGTCTTGCCCACCCCCGGCTTCCCCAGGATGAGGATGCTCTGGCCCGACTCAATGATGTCCCGGATGATGTCAATGGTGCCGTAGACGGCCCGGCCC
>DAOTYM010000205.1:0-11458 GCA_034434775.1 Anaerolineae bacterium
CGCGCTGGGGCTGGACGCGCTCCTGGCCATCCCGCCCTGGGAACAGCCGGTGCCGCTCCTCCGGTTGCAGGATGGGGTGCGCAAGGTCGTCCTGGGGACCTGGCTTGTGCCGGTGCCCCTGGCGTACCTGGCGCTCCTCCTGAGCCAGGACCGGGATCCACAGATCGTGGTGCGCCTTTCCGTGACCCTCATCGGCGTGACCCTCTTCGCCCTTTGGCTCACGGCCTCGTGGGCCTGGCTGACAGCGCTGCGGGCGCGCTGGGTGGGCACGGCTGGGGCAGGTGCGCTGGCCATCGCGCTCATCTTCCTGGATGTGGCCAGCAACGGAGCCTACATAGACCTGGGCACCGAGGACCCGTCGGCCCGGTTCCACGCCCATCCGGCCCTCGTGGCCTTCCTCAAAGAGGATCCTGACCTCTTCCGCATAGACACCCGCACCGACATAGAACGTTGGTGGCAGCCCGATGCGGCCCTCCTACACCGCCTGCAGGATGTGGGGGGCGTGGCCAACCCGCTGACCCTGGCGGCCTACCAGCGGTACTGGGAGGGGCTGGGCGGACGGTCCTCCCGCCTCTACGACCTGCTCAACGTCAAGTACGTCGTCGTCCCTCGGGGCGCGCCGATGGACACGGCCAAGTTCCAGGTGGCCTTTGATGGCGACCCGGACCTCGTGGTCTACCGCAACACGCAGGCCCTGCCGCGGGCCTTTTTAGTGAACCGGGCCATCCCTGCCGAGGGGGAGGCGGCTTGGAGCCTCATCCACGGGCCTGGCTTTGACCCCGCGCGCCAAATGGTGGTGGAGGGCGGACCGGCTCTAGAGGGGACCGCGGCCGAGGTGGGCCGGGCGCAGGTGGTCGCCTACCTGCCGGACCGCCTGGAGGTCCAGGTGGAGGCGGCGGAGGCGGCCTACCTCTTCCTCTCAGAAGTCTTCTACCCGGGCTGGCGGGCGACGGTGGACGGCGAGCCTGCGCCGGTCTACCGAGCGAACGCTCTCTTCCGCGCCGTCCTCGTGCCGGCGGGAGAGCACCGCGTGGTGCTGACCTTCTCGCCCCGGCCATGGCAGGTGGGGCTGGGGCTGAGCCTGGTGGCCTGGCTGGGGGTGGCCGGGGTGGGGATGCTGGCCCTCGTGCGGAAGGCGCGGCGGGAGGCTTAGCGTGGAAGGCGAGCGCAGACCCTTCCCAGCGGAAGCGCTCCTCCGGTGGCACCAGGTGCACGGCCGCACCCCACCGTGGGACCATCCCACGCCCTACCAGGTCTGGGTGGCCGTGGTCATGTTCCACCAGACCCGGTTTGAGGTGGTAGGGCCGTACTTCCGCCGCTTCATCGCCCGCTTTCCGGACCCTGCGGCCCTGGCCGCGGCTGACCTGCAGGAGGTGTTGCGGGTCTGGGAGGGGCTGGGGTACTACCGCCGGGCCCAGCACCTGCACCAGGCAGCCCGGCGCATCGTGGAGGAGTTCGGCGGCCAGGTCCCTGGGGAGTGGGAGGCGCTGCGCTCCCTGCCAGGCGTCGGTGACTATACCGCTGGTGCCATCCTCAGCATCGCCTTCGGGAAGGACGTTCCCGCCGTGGACGGCAACGTGGCGCGGGTGTTCGCCCGGTGGTACGGCCTGGAGGCACCGGTGTACACAGGCCGCGGCCGGGAGGCGGTCGTCCGCCTGGTGCGGGAGTCCTTGCCCTCGGGCCGCGCGGGCACCTTCAACCAGGCTCTGATGGACCTGGGGGCTTTGGTGTGCGTGCCGCGCGCCCCTCGGTGCGAGGAGTGCCCCGTGGGGGAGGGGTGCGTGGCCCGCGGCACGGGCTGCCAGGAGGCGCTCCCCATCGCGGCCCCGCGCCGCCCAGTGCCCCACTACGAAGTGGCCGCGGCGGTGCTCGTGCGGGATGGGCGGGTGTTGCTTGCCCAGCGCCGCCCGGAGGACATGCTGGGAGGGCTGTGGGAGTTCCCGGGCGGCAAGCGGGAGGCTGGGGAGAGCCTTGAGGAGTGCCTGCGGCGCGAACTGGAGGAGGAACTGGGGATCCGGGTGCGCGTGGGGGAAAAGTTGGCGGCTTTTGACCATGCCTACACCCATTTCCAGATCACGCTGCACGCTTTCTGGTGCACATTGGAAGACGCGGGGGAGGTCCCCCAGTGCCTTGGCTGCGCGGCCTGGGCGTGGGTCCCGCCGGAGGCGCTGGAGGAGTACCCCCTCTCCGCGGTGGACCGCCGGGTCGCGCTCGCGCTGAAGGCTGCCTGGCGTGAGGGACCGTCCGGTCACTAGACATAACTATAGAGGGGACATTTCATGAAACGAACGCTGGCTTCCCTCGTCGCCCGCATCCGGCAGAACCATGCTCTGGAGCACGCCACCATGCACCTCCTGCCTCGGTACCGGCCGGGGATCCAGTTGGTGGCGCGCAGCGGGCTGAACGGGTTCTACGTCTACGGCGATGTGGATACCCCCACCTTGGCCCAGGCGGCCTCGGAGGCCTTGGCCAGGCTCCAAGCGGGGGAGTCGGAGTTGGCCATCCATCCCCGCTGCGGCACCAACTTGGCCACGGCGGGCATCCTCGGCGGGCTGGCCAGTTTCCTGGTGATGTTGAAGCGGGACCGCAACCCCTGGGATAAACTGCCCCAGGTCCTCCTGGTCTCCGTGGCGGCGGTGGTGGTGGCACAGCCGCTGGGCCTCGCCCTCCAGCGGCGGGTGACCACGCTGGCATCTCTCCAGGGGGTCCGCATCAAGGGGATCGTGGCCCGGCGGTTGCACGGCATGTCGGTGCACCACGTGCAGGTGGAGCATCCCTGATGCTGTACATCTTCCACGGAGATGACGACCTGGGGCCAGAAGAACTGCTGGCCTCGCTGCGGGAGAAACTCGGCCCGCGCGAGATGGTGGACCTGAACACCACGCGCCTGGATGGCAGCCAGGCCTCCTTGGACGACCTCCGGCGGGTCTGCAACACCTACCCTTTCCTGGCGCCCCGGCGCTTGGTGGTCGTGGAGGGGTTGCTTACGGCGCTGGCCCCTCGGCGGCGCGGCGGCCGGAAACCCGACACGGCCGCCTCCGAGGAAGGCGTTGGAGAAGTCCAAGAGGGGGAAAAGCGGGAGACGGCTCCTTCCCTCAGGGACCTGGAGGCGTACCTGCGGGTCCTGCCGGAGACCACGGTGTTGGTGCTCCTGGAGCCTGAGGTCCTGCCGCCGGAGCACCCCATCTTGGCCCTGGGGAGGGAACTGGCCCAGGAGGACCCCCCTCGGGCGGTGGTGCGGGAGTTCCGCGTCCCGAAGGAGGACCAACTGGGGGCGTGGATCGTCCGGCGGGTGGAGAAACGGGGAGGGCGGATCGCGGCGGACGCGGCGGAGGCGTTGGCGGCGTTCGCGGGGCGGGACCTGCGGCGGCTGGACCAGGAGATCGGCAAACTGGTCACCTACGTCGGGCCGGAGCGGCCCATCACCCTGGCGGACGTGGAGGCCCTCGTGCCGGACACCCGGGAAGCCAGCCTCTTTGAGTTCACGGATGCCGTGGCCCGCCGAGATGCCCGTCGGGGGATGTCCATCCTCCGCCGGCTCCTGGAAGAGGGGTATCCGCCCCTCGTGCTCCTGAGCATGGTGGCGCGCCAGGTGCGCATTCTCCTGCAGGTCAAGGAGTTGCAGGGGCAGGGATATCCCGCGCCGCGCATGGCCAGAGAACTGGGGTTCCACCCCTATGTGGTGGAGAAGGCCCTCCGCCAGGCGGCAAGCCTCTCGTTCCCAGTCTTGGAGCAGATGCACCGGCTCCTCCTGGAGGCCGACCTGGCCATCAAGACCGGTGCCCAAGACCCCGAAACCGCGCTGGACCTCCTGGTGGTGGAGGTCTGCCGCCTTTGAGGTTGCCTTCCCATCCCCCTTGCATACCTCACATAACAATGGTATACTGATTGTGCAGCCGCCGGCAAAGGGATTGCAGCCCGCCCGAGTCAGGTCGGGCCCCGATGTGCCCCGTTGGGGGAGGGCGTGGATACTGTGCACGAAGGCGCTTTTCACGATGTGTTGCTGCGCACCGCCGGCCTGATGGCCCAGGCGCGCAGGGAACTGGAGGGCCTCCGTGGCCTGTTGCGGAGGCTGCCCCCCGAGGAGCACGCCCTGGCCCGTGCCCTGGGAGAGGGGCTGGACCGCATGGAGGAGGTCCTGCGGCGGCTTGCTGCGCTGGGGGCGGAGTGGCCTGCCGAACCTCGGGAGCCTCCCGCCTCCTCTGCGGTGGATCCGGCCCACGTCCTGCGCGAGGAGGAAGAGCGGCAGCGGTTGGCCAAGGCGCTGGCTGAAGGGCCGGCCCAGCTCCTGGCCAATGCGGTGGTGGAGTTGGAATCCACCCTCCCCCTGGTGGAGGCCCCGGCCCAGGTCCAGAGCGGGCTTCGGCAGTTGCGGGATGAGTTGGAAGAGGGCCTCGCGCGGCTCCGGTGGCTCATCTGGGAACTGGAGCCCCCCACGGTGCTGCGGGACCTGGGCCTCGGGCCGGCTCTGGAGCGGCTGGCGGAGCAGTTCCACCGCCAGACGGGCATCCCTGTGCGGCCGGTGGGGCTGGAGCGCCTTCCGGACGCGCTGCCCTACACTGTGGAACTGGCGCTGTTCCGCATCGTCCAAGAGGCCCTGGAGAACGTGCATCAGCATGCGAAGGCCCGCGGGGTCCAGATGGTGGCCGCGTGGGGCGCAGAGGGGCTGGAACTTGCCGTGGAGGACGATGGCCGCGGGTTCCAGCAGCGGTTGCCGGTTCCGAGCCTGGGGCTCATCAGCATGCAGGACTGGGCTGACCTCGTGGGCGCGCGGCTCAGCATCCGCAGCGGGCCCGGCCAGGGGACCAAGGTGAAGGTCCTCTTGCCCAGCGACCTTCTGGAGGCCATGGGCGTGAGCCTCCCGGCTGGCTGAGGGACGCGGGGGTCGGCATAGGAGGGAAGGCCTTGGACGCGATCCGGATCATGATTGTGGAAGACCACCCCCTCTTCCGGGAGGGCCTGCGCCGCAGCCTGGAACTGGAAGAGGACTTCGTGGTCGTCGGGGAATCGGCCGATGGCAAGGAAGCGTTGCAGATGGCCCTTGAGCAGAAGCCCGACATCATGCTGGTGGACATCAACATCCCAGGGATGAACGGGCTTTTGCTCACCCGCAGGGTGAAGGAAGAACTGCCGGACACGGGGGTCATCGTGCTCACCGCGTACCACGACGAGTCGCAACTCTTCCACGCCCTGAGGTCGGGCGCGGCGGCCTATTACCCTAAGGAAGTCACCCCGCGGGAACTGATCTACGCCATCCGGGAGGTGCACCGGGGGAACTACGTCATCGGCGATGAGGTGATGAAGAAGCCCCAGGTGGCCAAATGGCTCCTGCGCCAGTTTGAGGAGATGGCCCCGGAGGGGGAGGCATTCCCAGAGGAGATGTACCAACCCCTCTCGGCGCGGGAGATGGAGATCCTCCAGTGCATCGCCCGTGGCCTCAGCAACAAGGAAGTGGCCCGCGAACTGGGGATCAGCCAGCAGACGGTGAAGAACCACATGACGGCCATCCTGCGCAAACTGGCGGTGAACGACCGGACCCAGGCCGCCCTGTACGCGCTGCGCCGTGGGTGGATCCGGCTGCAGGACATGTGAACCGCGGGCCCCCCAAGGCATCCCAGCCCTGGGGCTTTCGTGCGCGGGTTCGGTGGAGGGGAGGCGCAGAGTGCCATGAGCGAAGCGGTGCAGAAGGGCAGGTCCCAGGAAGTGTCGCCCCTGGCCAAACTCGTGGAGGACTGCCGGCGGGAACTCCAGCAGGCGGAGAAGGAACTGAAGGAGATGGAGGTCCTCCTCCGGCAGAGCAACGATGAGGTGGAGCGCCTGGCCCAGCGCAACGCCCAGTTGGCCACGCGCGTGCGGCAGGTGGAGATGAACATTGACACCTACCCCCGCAAGGACATCATGGAGATCTTCTCCGCGGCCCAGGATGCGCAGACGCGGCTCTTCATGATGCGGGGGCAGATGGAGCAGTTGCAGGCCAAGCAGCGCAGCCTCCAGCGCTATGCGGACCTCCTCCGACGGGTGCTGGAGGTGACGGAAGGCCTGGCTCCCCAGGCTCTGCCGACCAGAGCGCGCCCGGGCACCGGTCCCTTGGATACCCTGGCCCGGATCATTGAGGCCCAGGAGGAGGAGCGGCGCCACCTGGCGCGGCAGATGCACGATGGCCCGGCACAGGCCCTCACCAACCTGATCCTCCAGGCGGAGGTTGTGGAGCGCCTGTACGACTCCAACCCCGAGGCAGCCCGGGCGGAACTGGGCAACCTCAAGAATGCGGTGAACAGCACCTTCCAGCAGATCCGCGAGTTCATCTTTGACCTCCGCCCCATGATGCTGGACGATCTGGGCCTGGTGCCCACGCTCCGCAGGTACGCGCAGGCCTTTGAGGGCAAGACCGGCATCGCCACCAGCGTGAGCCTCCTGGGGAAGGAGCGGCGCCTGCCCAGCCACGCGGAGGTGGTGGTGTTCCGCGGGGTCCAGGCCCTTCTGGACAACGTGCACCGGCACGCCGCGGCCACCCACGCGCAGGTCGTCCTGAATGTGGAGGAGGGGCGCGTCTCCGTGGCGGTGGAGGACGATGGCAGCGGGTTCAACCCCGAAGAGGCCCTGGAAGGGGCCCAGCGCCGCCGCGGAGGGCTGGCCTCCCTCCGGGAACGGGTGCGCATGTTGGGGGGCGACCTGGCTGTGGAAAGCGGCATCGGCCGCGGGACGCGGGTCCGGTTCCACATCCCCCTCTCTGCCCCTCAAGGGTGAAGCCGCCGATTGAAATCGGGGCTTGGGAGCGGGCGTCGGCCTGCGCCGACGCCACCGCCCCTGCAGGACGGCCCGTAGGGGCGATTCGTGGATCGCCCCTACCCAGGCGGGGTAAGCCCCGCCGGTTGAAATCGGGGCTTGGGAGCGGGCGTCGGCCTGCGCCGACGCCACCGTCCCTGCAGGACGGCCCGTAGGGGCGATTCGTGGATCGCCCCTACCCAGGCGGGGTAAGCCCCGCCGATTGAAATCGGGGCTTGGGAGCGGGCGTCGGCCTGCGCCGACGCCCCCGCGGCACGCCAAGGGGGACGCGCGGGGCGGTGCACCCCGCCTGCATCCGCCTCAGTGCTACGCCACGGTGGTTCTTGACGGTATGCAATCTGAGTAGGGGCGCACGGCCGTGCGCCCCTACTATGACACTGCAACCGTGACCTGCAGGGCTGAAAACGGAATTTTCATTGTGGCCCAGCACTCAGGTTCCCCGGGGGTTGAAGGTGTAGCCCAGGTGCCGCTCGGTGTGGAGGTAGCGCGGGTGGGAGGGGTCGGGTTCTACCTTCTGGCGCAGGTAGCGCATGTACACCCGCACGCTCTTGGCCCCGGTGAGGGAGGCTCCTTCGCCCCAGACCTCCCGGAGGATGCGCTCCACAGAGACGACCTGCCCCTGGTGGCGCACCAGCAGGGCGAGGATGGCGAACTCGGTCTGGGTGAGGTGCACGGGGACCCCGGCCCGCAGCACCCGGCGTTGGGGGATATCTATGAAGAGGTAGCCGTCGGAAAAGTGGCCGGTCTCTTCCACAAGGGGGGCCCTCTGCGCCCGCCGCAGGAGGGCCTGCACCCGCAGCATGAGTTCCTGCACGCTGAAGGGCTTGGGCAGGTAGTCGTCTGCGCCGAGGGAAAGGCCGTCCATCCGCTGTTCCGGGGCGCCGAGGACGGTGAGCATGAGGATGGGGACGGAAGACTGCTGGCGGATGCGCCGGCAGGCCTCAAAACCGTCCAGATGGGGCATCTCCACGTCCAGGATCACCAGGTCAAAGGTGCTGCGGGTCAGGTGGCCCAGGGCCTCCAGGCCATCGCGGGCCCGCTCCGTGCGGGAACCCGAGTGTTCTAGCCAGAGGGTCAGGAGGCGCACCAGGTCGGGGTCGTCATCCACGATCAGGATGCGCGCCCCTTGGGCAGGGGGTCGTGCCTGTGCTTGCAAGGGAGGTGACTCCTCGGGCCCGCGTCCATGCGGGCTCCTCTCTCCCCTCGCCAGGAGAGGGAGTAGACCCATCCGGGGGTACGTGAAGGGTGGGGGGGCGCTCAGGCTCCTTCTTCTTCCCGGCTCGCGGGCGCGGCCTTCTTCACCTCCTCCTCCAGCCGCTGGATGAGGAGCTCAATGGGGTAGGCGGTCATGATGCGCGTGGTGACGCGGAAAGAGAGTTTGCGCCAGAAGTCGGCCTCGCCCGGGACGGTGACCATGAGGGATGTAGCGCCCCTTTTCTTGAACCGCTTGGCGATTTCCAGGACCAGGGCCTTGCCGATGCCGCGGCGCTGGTATTCCGGCTGCACGGAGGCGATGTGGATGACGGCGCGGGAGCCGTCGTACACGCCCCGGATGAACCCCACGACCTGCATGTCTTCTTCGGCCACCAGGAACTCGGCTGCCGGGCACTGGTGGACGCGGAGCATGGCTTCTGGCCCGTCCAGTTCCGGATGGCCGTACTGCTGGTTGGCTTTGAGGATTTCCACGATCTTCTGCGCGTCGCTGGGGACAAAGTCTCGGATCAGCATGTGGGTTCCGCCCTCCCGACCCGCAAAGGCACCGTGTCCACACGTGCCAGACCCTGCGGGGAGAACCTCTACACAGGGTCTTGGTGCAACCGAGGCCCGTGCCGCCTTCGGGAACCGTTTCGGCCCCGCATATAGTGTACTACAAAGGGCGCGCCGAAGTCAAATGGGCGTTTGCGGGGTTGTGGTTGGGGGAGCATGGCCGCGCCCTCGCCAGGCGGCTTGACAGGCCTTGCCTCCCGTGCTATGCTGCCCTTGAGGAAACCGCTGCGATCTGCCCTGACTTCCCGAGGAGGCGCACATGATCTACGGCCATCGGGTCCGCCTGCGAGCCATAGAGCGGAGCGACATCCCGAATTTCGTGCGGTGGTTCAACGACCCGGAGGTCCGCCAGTACCTGCTCATGTACTCGCCCATGTCGGAGGCCCAGGAGGAGCGCTGGTTTGAGCGCCAGTTGGAGGGCGCGGATCACCTCTTCGCCATTGAGGCCCTTGTGGACGGGGAGTGGGTCCACATCGGGAACTGCGGCCTGCACAAGATTGACTGGAAGAACGGCCATGCCGAACTGGGCATCGTTATCGGCGAGAAGGCCTTCTGGGGCCAGGGCTTCGGCACCGATGCCGTGCGCGCTCTTTTGCGCTTCGCCTTCCACGAACTGCGCTTGCACCGCGTGTACCTGGACACCTACGACTTCAACCCCCGGGCCATCCGCTGTTACGAGAAGGCCGGGTTCCGCCGCGAGGGGACGAAGCGGGAGGCCCTCTTCCGCGAGGGATGCTACCACGACGTGCACCTGATGGCCATCCTCCGCCACGAGTTTGACGCGCAGGAAGGCGCGGGAGCCCTATGACCTACCACGTGCGGCTGGACGTCTTTGAGGGCCCCCTGGACCTCCTCCTCACCCTCATTGAGCGGGAGGAACTGGATATCACCGTGGTCTCCCTGGCCAAGGTGACCGGCCAGTACCTGGAGTACATCCGGCACCTGGAGGACGTCCACCCGGAGATGCTGGCGGAGTTCCTGGTGGTGGCGGCCAAACTCCTCTACATCAAGTCGGTGGCCCTCCTCCCGCGCCCCGAGCCGGCCGAAGGCGAGGAAGAGGAAGAAGACGTGGGCCAGGACCTGGTGCGGCAACTCCAGGAGTACCGCCGCTACCGGGTGGCGGCCCAGGCGCTGGACGAACGCCTGAGGGCGGGCCTGCGGGCCTACGTGCGCATCGCGCCGCCGCCCGCCGTGGAGCCCTCCTCGTTGCGCCTGGAGGGGGTCTCGCTGGAGGACCTCCTCCGGGCGGCGCGGGAAGCCCTGGCCGTGGCTCCGCCCGCCCCTGAGGTCTCCGAGGTGGTCTCGCCCCTGGTGGTGACGGTGGAGGAACAGATGGCCCT
This sequence comes from Anaerolineae bacterium, assembly GCA_034434775.1. GTDB lineage: Bacteria > Chloroflexota > Anaerolineae > DTPP01 > DTPP01 > DAOTYM01. The sequence goes on from DAOTYM010000205.1 coordinate 9,894, forward strand.
CATCCGCCACCGCCTGCAGGAAAGCCCGCGGGTCGCCTTCAGCAGCCTCCTGCGGCAGGCTCTGAGCCGGGAGGCGGTCATCGTCACCCTGCTCGCCATCCTGGAGATGGCCCGCCGCTTTGAGGTCGCCCTGCACCAGGACGAGCCCTTCGGCGAGATCTGGATTGAGGCCCTCCCCTCCGAAACGGCTCCTCAGGCAGCCCCGTCAGGCCCTCCGGAGGCAGGGGCCAGCGCGGCCGCGTAGGCCCGCTCCAGCACCTCCCCCCAGCGCCCCCAGAGGTAGGCTTCCCGCACCCGGGCCCGGGCGCGCGCCCCCAGGGAGTGCCTCGTTTCCTGCCCCGCTAAGAATGCCGCCAGGGCCTCCACCCACGCCTCTTCCTCCTGGGGCAGGAGGAGGCCCGCCTCGCCGTGGGCCAGGATTTCGGGGACCTCGCCCACCGGGTCGGCGGCGATGGGAAGCCCCAGCGCCATGAGGTCCAGCACCTTGGCCGGGAAGCGCGCCCGGTTCACCAGGTGGTCCTCCAGGGGGACGAGGGCGGCGTGGACCTGGGCCGCCACGTCCGGGAGGCGCGAGGGGGGGATCCACCCCAGCCACTGGGCGATCTCGGACAGTCCCTCCGCGGCCAGGGCGCTCCGCCAGCGGGCTTCGTGCTCTGGGGTGCCGCGCCCGGCCATCCGGATCTCCAGGCCTGGCACCCGCGCCCGGAGGCGCGCCAGCCGCCGCGCCACCCGGGCGGGGTCAAACTCCCAGAAGCGGCTGTAGAGGAAGAGCACCCGGCCGGGCCCCGGAGGTCCCCCGGCCCAGGGCGGAGCCTGGAGCGCGGGGTGGTCCTCTGGGAGCGCGTTGGGGAGGCGGAGGACCTTGTGCGGGGCGACGCCCAGCCCCTGGGCCTTCGCCACCAGGGCCCGGCTGGCGAGGGTGAGGAGGTCGGCGTGGCGAAAGCCCCACCGCTCCTGCCAGGCGAAGAGCCAGCGCGTCCACAGGGGGTAGCCCGCTAGGTCGTTCCAGCCGCCGGGACCTTCCCAGTCGTCGCTGTCCACCGCCAGGAGGGGGAGCGTGGCTGCTCCTCGCCGCGCGTACGCCCACAGGTGGGCCCACCCCGAGAACCCTTTGGGCTTGGAGAAGTGGAGGACCTCGGGGGCACTCTCCCAGGCTTCCTGGGCGAGGCGCCAGGCCAGCGCGGGCCAGCCCAGGGCGCTCCGGCCCAGGAGCGGCAGGTGCCGCACGCAGAGGTCCCCTTCCCGCTCCTCTTGGCCGGCGTCCTCCGGGCTATCCCACGGCGGGATGAGGACGAGCACCTGGTGCCCGCGCTGGGCCAGGGACCGTGCCGCCAGGAGGATGCGGGCTGGCACGGTCCCCTTGGCCCGAGCCCCGAACGGGCAGACGAAGGTGATGCGCATGCGCCCTCCTCGGCGCTCACTCCACGGTGACCGACTTGGCCAGGTTGCGGGGCTGGTCCACGTCGCAGCCCCGCCGCACGGCCAGGTGGTAGGCCAGGAGTTGCAGCGGCACGACGGCCACCACCGGGCTCAGGAGGTAGGGCACTGGGGGGATGTAGAGCACG
>DAOTYM010000206.1:0-2433 GCA_034434775.1 Anaerolineae bacterium
GCTGGCCGCGGCGAAGAGGGTCACTGGGGCCACCAGGACCACGATGGTCACGTTGTCCAGGAGGGCAGAGGCGGCCGCTGTGACCAGCGAGAGGATGGCCAGGGTGCGGAAGGAGTCGCCTCGTCCCAGGCGCACTGCCTGCAGGGCCACCCACTGGAAGAGCCCCGTCTCCCGCAGGACGCTGGCGATGGCCATCATCCCCGCCAGGAGGAAGATGACGTTCCAGTCCACGGCCTGGAAGGCCTGGTCCTGGGGGAGGATGCCCAGAAGGATCATGGCCAGGCCCCCCAGGAGGGCAGCCACGGTGCGGTGCACCCGCTCTGTGATGATGAGGGCGTAGGTCAGCAGGAAGATGCCCGCGGCCACCCATGTCGCGCTCATGGCTGCCCCTCCGGGCGCTCCTGGGCGGGACCCATCCGGCATTCCAGGCAGGAAACCAGGAGTTCCAGCAGGTTGATGTAGCCCACCACGTGGTACTGGTCGTCCACGATGGGCAGGCCGGTCAGGTTGTGCTCGTGCATGCGCTTGAAGGCTTCCTTTACCGTCTCGCCCCGGCGCACCCAGACGGGCTCCTTCATGGCGTCGGAAGCGGTCCGGACGCGGCTGCGGTCTGCGAACGCCATCACCTGCTCCAGGTCTCTCACCTCGCTCAGGAACTCCTCCGGCAGGATGCGGAAGAAGAGGTCGTCGGCCAGGTCCTGGAGGGAGAGCAACCCCACCAGCCGGCCGTCCTCCGAGACGACGCAGGCCACCCCCACGTGGGGCTGCTTCAGCATGGCCAGGGCCACCTGGTCCAGGGGGAGGTCGGCGGGGACGATGGTCGGCTCCAGGTTGAGGATGGCGGCCACTTCCTCTACCGGGGTATTGCGGTGCACGGCCCACTCCGGCCGGAGGGCAGGCTCCAGGAGGGGCCTTGCCTCCCGAGGCTTCTTCTTCAGGCCCAGGGCCTGGGTGACCGGCAGGACCATCAGGAGGCCGCTGTGGGGGCGGTCAAAGCCGCCCACGACGCGCTCGGCCTCGGCGATGGCCCGGGCCAGGACCTCCTCGCCCTCTATGAGGGTGAGGACGGTGCGCCGCCGGACTTCCTCGGCCTCAAAGAGGCGGCCGATGGCGCCCAGTCCCACGCGGGCCAGCCAGGTCTCGGTGCGGTAGCCCCCAGCGCTCTGCAGGATGGTGACGCCGGGCACGCCCGCCTCTCGCCACGCCTGGAGCAGGCCCGGTAAGACGTGCAGGTCGTCCAAGATGACCATCACCAGGTGGTACATCGTCCCCCTCCCCCCTCCGCGGCTTCCGCTGGCTCAGGGGCCGCGGCCCAGAGCGCCCGCCTTGGCCTCCACCCGCGCTCGGAAGCGGGCCAGGTCAATGATGAACCGCTCGTGGGTCCCCTCGCCAACCTTCTCCACCTCGTCAAAGGCCTCCACCCGCAGGGTGATGCGGCGGCCGTCCACGGCGACCACCTCGGCGCGGGCCACCACCTCCATGCCGATGGGGGTCGGGGCCAGGTGGCGGACGTTGAGGGCTGCGCCCACCGTGCGGTATCCTTCGGGCAGCAGGTGGTCTATGGCGGCCACTCCGGCCCGCTCCATCAGGCGGACCATTTCTGGGGTGGCCAGGACCTCCACCTGGCCGCTCCCCAGGTGTTTGGCGGTGTGGGCAGGCTCCACCTTCAGGCGCACCTCGCCGCGCAGGCCGGGCTCTATGCCAGGGAATGGGGCGGTCATGGCGATCACCTCCTTGGGGTGAAGTGCTGGGGCAAGTATAACCCAAGGTTCCCGGTCGGGCAAGAAGGGGATAGCGTCCCAGGCCCGCCGCTCTCTCACCTCACTCTTTCCCTTCCGACTCAGGGAGGGGATAGGGGCGATTCACAAATCGCCCCTGCAGATCCCTGGGCCGGGGAGGGGCCGGAGGGAGGTCGGAGGATACGAGGGAACAGGGCTGACTTATTCTTACAGAACTCTGACAGCCTTCCGGTGTGGCAGACCGTAGGGCACGCCTCCTGGCGTGCCACCTAGCGTCCGGAGGAGCGGTTAAGGTCTTCCCTTTGTAAAAACGAGTCAGCCCTGACACGAGGGAACGTGAGGGGTAGCACCCGGCTCGTCTCTGTGGTATACTGTTGAGGAACAAGGGCCAGAGGAGGGCAGAGATGTCGGAGGAAGAGCGTCGGGAGGTCGGGCAGGGAGAAGGGCGCGAGCCAGACTTGGAACAGGAACTGGCCGAACTGGGGCGCCGCCTGACCCAGGCAGCCCAGACTGCCTGGGAGACGGAAGAGGCTCGCCGGCTCCGCCAGGAGGTGAAGGCCGGCCTGGAGAAACTGATGGCCGAACTGGAGCGCGGCGTGGAAAAGGCGCGGGAGCACCCCACCACCCAGAAGGTCCAGGAAGAGGTGGAGGAGGTGCTGGAGTCGGCCCGCCGCGGCAAGATCGCCCAGGAGGT
>DAOTYM010000207.1:0-2557 GCA_034434775.1 Anaerolineae bacterium
GGTGGTCTCCACCTTCGCCGTGTTCCTGCCCTCGTTCTGCATCGTCGCCCTGGTGGGGCCGTGGATCCCGCGCCTGCGCCGCTCGCCGGTGGCCCAGGCTTTCCTGCGGGGGGTGAACGCGGCGGTGGTGGCCCTCATCCTCTCGGTGGCCCTGGCCCTCTTCCGCTCCGCCGTGGTGGACCTCTGGACGGCGCTCATCCTGGCGGCGGGACTTGTCGCCCTGTTGCGTTTCCAGGCCGAGACGTGGTGGCTGGTCCTCGGGGGAGCGGCCTGTGGCCTGGTGCGCTTCCTCCTCGGGACCTAGTACTACGCCACGGTGGTTCTTGGTGAAGTGGCCAGGAACCCCACCCCCAGCCCACTCCCCGTGCACGGGGAGGGGGTTCGGGGGTGGGGTTGGAGACAAAGAGGGAAGGGCAAGCCTTGTGTCTGCCCAGGATAGGGGCGACGCATGCGTCGCCCTGGCAGCCCTTGCGTGCCGCACACGCACAACGTTCACTGTGGGCAAGTACTACGGACCTCAATATGGCGAAGGTCGGGAGCAAGAGGGTTGCACGGCGCAAAAGCAGGGCATTGTCAGGGGAGGGCCTGTTTGACGGATCGCGCACAATGCGCTATTATCCCGGGGATTTCATCGGAACGGGAGAAGCCCTCGGGCACGCGCCCCGATGCGCGGTCACCCATACACCACAAAGGGACACGGCCATGATCTACGCCCTGCTCAAGACGATGCGGCCCAAGCAGTGGGTCAAGAACATCTTCGTCTTCGCCGCCCTGGTCTTTGACGAGAAGCTCTTCAACCTCCCCCTGCTCCTGCGCACCACGGCCGCCTTCGTCCTCTTCTGCCTCATCTCCGGCACCGTCTACATCGTCAACGACATCGCCGACCGGGAGAAGGACCGCCAGCACCCCACCAAGCGGAACCGCCCCCTCGCCTCCGGACGGCTGAGCCTGCCAGTGGCCTGGGCGGGGGCCGCTCTCTTCTTCGCCTTCAGCACGGCGGGGGCCTTCGCCCTGGACCCGGCCCTGGGGGGCGTGATCCTGGGCTACTTCGTGATGCAGGTGGCCTACTCCTTCCTGCTGAAGAACCTGGTCATCGTGGACGTCCTGGCCATCGCCGCCGGGTTCCTGCTGCGGGTGCAGGCCGGCGTCATCACCGCGCACGCGGCGCGCTTCTCCCCCTGGCTCTACATCTGCATGACCCTGCTGGCCCTCTTCCTGGGCATCGGCAAGCGGAGGGGAGAACTGATCCTCCTGGCCGGCAACGCGGAGAACCACCGCCGGGTGCTGGACGAGTACAACATCCGCTTCCTGGACGAGATGATCGCCATGGTCACCTCGTCCACCGTCATGGCCTACTCCCTCTACACCTTCTCCGCGCCCAACCTGCCGGCCAACCACAGCATGATGCTCACCATCCCCTTCGTACTGTATGGCCTCTTCCGGTACCTGTACCTCATCCACGTGCGCGGCGCGGTGGAGCCGCCGGACGAACTCGTCCTCCGGGATAAGCCGTTGATGCTCAACTTCCTCCTCTGGGGAGTGGCGGTGGTGGCCGTCCTCTACCTCTCGTGAGGGAGGCGTCACGCTCCGGCCCGCCGGCCCCGCGGGAGGAGGTGCACGGCCGTGGCCTTGAAGGTGGCAGCCACCTCCTGACCGCAGGCCAGGCCCAGTTCCTGGAGGGAGCGGGGCGTGATGGCGGCGACCAGGTGGAAGCCGCAGTCCACGGTCACGTGGTACAGGCGTCCCCGCGGGACCACCCGCACCACCCGCCCGCGGAAGCGGTTGCGGGCGCTGCTCGCCGCCCAAGGCGCGTCGGCCGGCGCGAGGGTCACGTCCTCGGGGCGCAGGCAGACCAGCACGGGCTCGCCGAAGGCCCCGGCAGCAGCCACCTCCAGCCGGTGCGGCCCGGCCTGGACCACCGACAGGTCGCCCTCAAAGGCCACGATGCGGCCGGGGATGATGTTCTCCACCCCCACAAAGGCCGCCACCTCCTCGTCCGCCGGAGCGGAGAAGACGCGTTCGGGTGTGTCCAACTGCCGCACACGCCCCTCCAGGAGCACGGCCACCCGGTCCCCCAACTGGAGGGCCTCGGTCTGCTCGTGGGTGACGAAGATGGCCGTCGTGCCCGTCTCCCGCAGGAGAGAGCCCAGTTCGTCCAGCAGGGCGGCCCGGGTGGGCGCATCCAGGTTCTGGAAAGGCTCGTCCAGGAGCAGCACCTCTGGCTCCACAGCTAGGGCGCGGGCCAGGCTGACCCGCTGGGCCTCGCCGCCCGAAAGGGTGCGGGCCGGGCGATCCGCCAGGTGGTCCACCCGCAGGCGGCGGAGCCACATCAGGGCCCGCCCGCGGGCTTCCCGGGCTGGGAGCCCTCGGAAGCGCAGCCCCAGCAGCACGTTGTCCAGCACCGAAAGGTCCAGGAGCACCGCATCCTGGAGCACCAGGGCCACCTGCCTGCGGTAGGCCAGGTGGGTGGGGTCCACCGGCTCCCCGTGGAAGAGGACCTGCCCCGCCTGCGGCCGCCGCAGCCCGGCCACCACGTGCAGGAGGGTGCTCTTGCCGG
>DAOTYM010000208.1:0-8705 GCA_034434775.1 Anaerolineae bacterium
CCCCGACTGGCTCATCTGGGTTGCCTGGGGAGAGCCTGCCCCAGAGACCCAGAGACCCCTTCTGAAACAGTGCATCTGGCGGTTGCGCCAGAAGGTGGAGCGGGACCCCAAGCGGCCGGCCATCATCGTCACCCACCGCGGCGAGGGGTACGAACTCCGGCGCACGTGGCCCGGGGAGGATGGGTAACCCCTTCACGTTCCCAGACCTTCCCAGGGGATCCCTCTGGGCGGCCTCACGGGCTCCGGCTCCCGCGCCAGAAGGCCCAGCGCGCCGACCGCGACCAGGAACCCCAGGTAGTTCTCGTTCAAGAAGCGGGAGAAGAAGAGGACAACGAAGAGGAGCACCGCGTACCCCAGGCACACCTGGCCCAGGACGTTCTCGCGGAACTGACGGCCCATCAGCCAGAAGAGCACCGGCACTCCAAAGGCCACCTGCAGGATCCAAAAAGGAAAGTAGGCCATGCGGTTCGGGATGACGCCGAGCCCCAGGAGGAGGGTGGAAAGCCCCCAGCCGCGCACCTGGTAGGGGACGGCCGAGGTCCCGCTGGACCACCCCCAGATGTCGTCCCACAGCGCCCCCGGGCTCCAGAGGAGGTAGGGGAGCATCGGCGCCAGGAAGGTGACCAGGGCCGGCCACCCCCGCCGCACGAGGCGATGGACGATCTCGTCCCACGCGATGGGCCTGGCCTGCGTGGCGTCTCCCGCCAGGTAGAGGGCGTAGAAGGGGAGGATAAACCAGGCCGTGGGCTTGCTGGCGCACGCCAGGCCACAGCACGCGCTGGCCCAGCCGTACCGTCGCCGCTTCAGGAGCCAGAGGGCGAGCACCAGCCAGAAGAGGACGAAGACGTCGTTCTGGCCGAAGATGACGTCGCTCCCCATGATGGGGTTGAGGCCCAGGAGCATCACCAGGGCAGGCGTGGCCCGGGGGTGGTCAGGGAGCCGGGCAGCCAGCCCCAGGAGCAGGCCGAACACGAGGAGGTAGAGGATCCGCTGGTCGTACCAGCCCAAGAGGCCCCATCCCAGCGCATACAGAGGGGCGGAGGCGATGAAGGTCCACGGTCCGTAGGGGTAGTGGTAGAGGGCCGTGTGGTACTGGATGCCCCATTCGGCCATGGGGGTTGCGGTGTAGTCTTCCAGGTAGGGGTTGCGCCCCTGGAGGAAGAGGGCCGTGGCAGCCTCCGTCTGGATGACGCCGCCGTCGTGGGTGTAACTGGCCGGCCCGGCCACGGCACGCAGGGCCATCAGGCGCACGGTGGGGAGGGCGATGGTCAGGAAGACGATGGCCCCCACCAGGGCCGCTTTGGCCCGTTGCGCCCGGAGAGGCCGGCGTTCCGCCCAACACGCGTCGGCCCACCCGTAGAGGGCGAGGCACGCGAAGGCCAGGGCGATGGGGACGAGGAGGGTGAGGTCCGTGGGCCAGTCAAAGAAGCGGTCCGGTCCCAGCGCGGCGAGCCAGGCCCCCACGACCGGCAGGCGTGCCAGGTTGGCGCGGTGCCACTCCCCCGGGAAGGCCAGTTCGGCCAGCGTGTCCGTGCGGGCCCTCGCCACCAGGAGCAGGAGGAGCAGGTAGACGTCCCACGAGCGCCACTGCCTTGCCATAGCGAGGGGATTATACCGGCATTGCCCTGGCGGTGCAAGGGGTGCGAAGAGCAGCGGCTGGTGGAGGGGCGGAAGACGCCGCCGATTCAAATCGGGGCTCAACCTGGGGGGCAAGGCATGCCTTGCCCCTCTTGGAGTGGAGCCATCAACGAATGGGCCAACGAATAAACGAATGGGCCCGGCGCAGGCGCAAGCGATTCGTTTATTCGTTCCTCCATTCGTTGACGGCGTTGCCAAGCCACCGATTCAAATCGGGGCTCAAGCAGGGCGTCGGCCTGCGCCGACGCGGCCGTGCAGGGGGGATGACTTGTGGGGGCAAAGCATGCCTTGCCGTTACGGACCTCACCCACCCCCGGCCTTCGGCCACCCCCTCCCTCTCCATCCGCTGATGGAGAGGGAGGGGGGTGGGGGGGTAGGTGAGGTCAACCCCAGCCCAGGGCGAGGCATGTCTCGCCCCTACGGACTCTCCGCCTGTGGAGAGGGAGGGGGCTTGGGGGTAGGTGAGGTCTGCCCAGGGCTCAGAGGCCCAGTTCGGCGCGGGTGCGGATGAAGGTGAGGACGTTATCCCGGCCCAGCATCCCCACCAGGCGGCCTCCCTCCACCACGGGCAACTGGTTCACGCCGTCCTCGGTCATCTGCTCCAGGGCCACCCAGAGTTCGTCGTCCGGCGAGACGGACCGCAGTTGCTCCAAGGGGGTCATGATCTCTTCCACCCGGGTGGAGGGCCAGGCCTCCTTGGGCACCCCCTTGATGTGGTGCAGGGTCAGGAGGCCGCGCACGGTATCCCCCTCCAGGACGGGAAAACACCGCCGCCCCGTGGGCAGAAGGACCTCGTCCACCATCTGCTGGACGCTCATGCCCGCCGGCAGGAGGGAGCACTCCCGGTTCATGATCTCCCGCACCTTGTGCCCTTCCAACATGGCCCGTACGGCCACCTGCTGGTACGAACTGCTGGCCGCGTTGTCCAGGAACCAGCCGATGAAGATCCACCACAGGCCGTCCAGTTGCCCCGAGCCCAGGATGCGCCAGACACCAGCGAAGATCATCAGGTAGGCCACCAATTGCCCCACCCGAGAGGCCCAGCGGGTGGCGGTCCGCAGGTCTCCGCCCAACGCCCAGAGGACGGACCTCAGGACGCGCCCCCCATCCAACGGGAAGCCCGGGATCAGGTTGAAGACGCCCAACACTGCGTTGACCAGGGCCAGGTAGAACAAGAGGGCCGACAGCGGTTCGCTGAAGAGGCGGGCCACCAGCCCCCCCAAAGCGCAGAAGAGGGCCAGGGCCAGGCTGGTCATGGGGCCGGCGATGGCCATGATGAACTCGTTGACCGCGCTTTTCGGCTCCCGGGTGATCTGGGCCGCGCCGCCGAAGATGAAGAGGGTGATGTCCTTGACCGGCACGCCGAAGGCCATGGAGACGAGGGAGTGGGCGAACTCGTGCAGGAGCACCGAGAGGAAGAAGAGGATGCTGGTGGCGATGCCCACCGCCCAGTACAAAGAGGGGGACCAGTGGGGGTACCGCTCCGGGAAGTACTGCCCAGCCAGGCTCCAGGCGATCAGGATGAAGATCAGGAACCAACTGATGTGGATGCGCACAGGGATGCCGAAGACCTTGGCGACCTGAAGGCTGTTCTTGACCATCTCTTTCTCCCGCTCTTACGCCGTTGGAAAGGACAAGGGCCCTTCACCCTGAGGCGAGGGCCCCACGTGGAAGCCTCCTCTGGAGCCTGGGCACGGGGCTGTCAGTTCCAGTCCCTCTCCACGTCCATCTCCTTCATCTCACCGGTGACGGTGAAGACCACCCGCTCGCAGATGTTGGTGACGCGGTCGGCGGCCCGCTCCAGGTTGTGGGCCACCCACAGGAGGTAAGAGGCGCGGTCAATGGTGTGGGGGTCCTGCATCATGAAGGTCAGGAGTTCGCGGTAGACCTGGTTGTACAGGTTGTCTATCTCGTCATCCTCTTTGGGGATGGCCCGAGCCGCTTCCACATCCCTCTTGATGAAGGCGTCCAGGGCGCGGGCAAGCATCCCCCGCACCTTGGTGGCCATGTAGGGGATGTCAACGAGGGGCTTGAGGAGCGGCTCCTCGCCGATCATGATGTTGATGCGCCCGATCCCCTTGGCGTAGTCGCCGATACGCTCCAACTCGGTGATGATCTCCAGGATTGCCGCCAGGACCCGCAGGTCGCCAGCCATGGGCTGCTGCGTGGCAATGAGGGTCAGGACGTCGTTCTCTATGGCGAAGCGCTTCTCGTTGATGGTCTGGTCCGCCGCGATCAGGCGCTTGGAGCCTTCTATATCCCGCGCCTTCAGCAGGCGCACCGATTCCACCAAGGCCTCTCCGACCATGCTCCCCAGGACCAAGACCTGGTCCTGGAGGCGCTGCAGTTCCTGTTCCAACGTGAGCCGTGGCATGCCCGCCCTCCTCTCATTCTACCCCTTGAAAATCCTTTTTTATCATAACTTGAGGTGTAAGTCAAATCCGCCGGCCGGCGGCCCTTCCTCCGGCGCGGTCAGGAAGGCGATGACTTGCTCGCGGATGGCATCCCGCACCTGGCGGAAGACGGCCATCCGCTCCTCCTCGGTGCCGGTGGCGGCCGCCGGGTCCGGGAAGCCGATGTGGACGATGCGCCCCCCGCCCAGCCAGAGGGGACAGTTCTCGGCGGCGTCTCCGCACAGGGTCACCACCAGGTCAAAGGACATCCCGCGGAAGGCGTCCACCGACTTGGGGCGCTGCGCGGAGATGTCCAGGCCCAGTTCCGCCATGGCCCGCACGGCCAGGGGATGGACCTGCTCGGCGGGTTTCGTCCCGGCCGAGACGGCTTCCCATTCCTCCGCAAGCAGGTGGTTCACCAGGGCCTCCGCCATCTGGCTGCGGGCGGAGTTCCCCGTGCAGAGGAAGAGGACGCGTCTTTTCCTGCTGGTCGCCATCATCCGAACCTCCCGGTGATGTAGGCTTCGGTCCGCTCGTCCTTGGGGTTGGTGAAGATCTGCCCTGTGGGACCGTATTCTACCACAAACCCTGCCCGGTCTTCCCCCATCATCAGGAAAGCGGTGTAGTCGGAGACGCGCGCCGCCTGCTGCATGTTGTGGGTGACGATGACGATGGTGTACTCCTGCGCCAATTCCCGCATCAGGTCCTCAATCTTGAGGGTGGCGATGGGGTCCAGGGCCGAGGCCGGCTCGTCCATGAGGATGACCTCCGGCCGCACGGCGATGGTCCGGGCGATGCAGAGGCGTTGCTGCTGCCCTCCAGAGAGGGCCAGGGCGCTTTCGTGCAGTTTGTCCTTCACCTCATCCCACAGGGCCGCCTGCCGCAGGGAGCGCTCCACCAGTTCGTCCAGGTTCCCCTGGTAGCCGTGGATGCGCGCGCCCCAGGCCACGTTCTCGTAGATGCTCTTGGGGAAGGGGTTGGGCTTCTGGAAGACCATCCCGATGCGCCGGCGCACCTCCACCGGGTCCACCCACGGCTCGTAGATGTTCTGGCCGCAGAAGAGGACTTCCCCCTCCGTGCGCGCCGTAGGGACCAGTTCGTTCATGCGGTTGAAAGCCCGCAGGAGGGTGCTCTTGCCGCACCCCGAGGGGCCGATGATGGCCGTGATCTTCCGGGGGCGCACCTGGAGGTCCACGTCCTTCAGCGCCAGGAAGTCGCCGTAGTAGACGCGCAACCGCCGCGCCTCCAGGACGTACAGCCCCGACTCTGGAGAGACGTCCCGCAACCGGGGTTCCAGGCTGAGTTTCACCTGCATCTCACCACCTCCTTTGGTACCGGTTCCGCAGCAGGATGGCTGCGGCGTTGAGGCTCAGAAGGAGAGCCAAGAGCACCAGGATGGCCGCCGCCGCGATGTGGCGGAACACGTCCTGGGGACGGGAGGTCCACTGGTAGATCTGGATGGGCAGGGTGGTGAACTTGGAGAAGGGACCGCTGGGGTCCACCACGATGAAGGTGGACGCACCGACCACCACCAACGGCGCGGTCTCGCCCAGGGCGCGGGAGATGGCCAGGATCGTCCCCGTGAGGATGCCGGGGAGGGCCTGCGGCAGTACGTGGTGCCAGACGGTCTGCCACTTGGTGGCCCCCAGGGCCAGGGCCGCCTCCCGCAGCGAATTGGGCACAGCCCGGATGGCCTCCCGGGCGTTGATGATGAGGAGGGGCAGGACGAGGAGCGCCAGGGTGAGCCCTGCCGAGAGGACCGTGCGGCCGTTGGCCGTGGTGGGGTCCGCCAGGCCGAAGAGGGTCCCGCTGGTCACTGGCTCCAGCGCCCGCACGAAGATGGCCAACCCCAGCATGCCATAGATGATGGAAGGCACGCCCGCCAAGTTGTTGATGTTGGTCTGGATGAGGCGGTTGAACCATGTGTCGGCCGCATACTCCTCCAGGTAGACCGCTGCGCCCACGCCCAACGGGAAGGCCACGATAATGGTGATGGCGATGACCCACAGGGATCCTAAAATGGCGGTGCGCACGCCAGCCCATTCCGCCCGGCTGGACTGGGGCCGGCGCAGGAAGTCCGCTGTGAGCCAGCGGCGGAACTCCAGGGTGGCTCCCGGATACCGCTCCGCCACCTCGGCCTGGATGGCGCGGCGGCGCAGGAGCGAGTCCGTCAGGGACCACGACTCCACCACCTGCGGCTGCACCACCCGCTCCAGAACCAGGGTGTACACCTCCTCCCGGCTCCGCTCAGCGAAAGGCCGCTCCTGCTCCAGGCGGCGCATGAGCCCCTCGGAGATGTGGGCTCGGAGGACCTCCACCAACTGGTCTTTGGAAAGGTCCTCCAAGGGGACGCCATCCACCGCCAAGGTCTGGGGGTCCACCTTGGCCTTCACCGCCACGTAGCCGAAGGCGGAATCCACGATGTTGTAGAGGAGCACGCTCAGCACGACGACCCCCACAACCGTGGCCGCCAAAAGCACCCAGCGCCAGACCCCCGCCACGCGCTGCCGGCGAGGGAGGTTCGCCGCGAACCCGCCGACCTCACACCGAAGTCCCAGGGCCTGCATCTCGGACGTCATTCGTACGCCTCCCGAAAGCGCTGCACGATGCGCTGGCTGAGGATGTTGAGGGCCAGGGTCATGAGGAAGAGGACCAGCCCGATGGCGAACAGGCTGTTGTAGTCAATGGAATCGTAGGCGATGTCCCCGCTGCTGATGCGCACGATGTGGCCAGTCATGGTCTCGGCAGCCTTGAAGGGGTTGAAGGTGAAATTCGGCCCCGCACCCGCAGCGATGGCCACGACCATCGTCTCGCCCACGGCCCGGGACATGGCCAGGATGGCCGCGGCAGCGATGCCCGACAGGGCCGCAGGAACGACCACCTGCACGGCCACCTCCAGTTTGGTGGCCCCCATGGCGTAGGCCGCCTCCCGCAGGGCGTTGGGCACCGCGCTCAGGGCGTCCTCGCTCATGGAACTGACCAGGGGCAGGATGAGGATGCCGATGACGATGCCTGCAGAGGCCGTGTTGTAGATTTCCACCACGTCCCGCCCGAAGATGGCCCGCAGGAGGGGGGTCATAAAGGTGAGGGCAAAGTAGCCGTAGACCACGGTGGGGATGCCCGCCAGGACTTCCAGCACGGGCTTGAGGATGCTCCGGCTCCGCTCCGAAGCGTACTCGCTCAGGTAGATGGCCACGGCCAGCCCCAGGGGGAGGGCCACCGCCATGGCGATGGTGCTGGTCATGAGGGTGGCGTTCACCAGAGGCCAGATGCCGAACTCCAGGATCTGGGGCTGCCACTTGGTGGACGTGAGGAACTCCCGGAGGCTCACCTCTGGGCTCGCGAAGAAGCGCAACGATTCGCGCAGGAGGACCGCCACGATGCCCACCGTGGTGAGGATGGAGATCGCCCCAGCCACGAAGAGAAACGCCTGGATGACGCTCTCCCGGAGGCGGGGGCGTCGGGCAAGGGCACGCATCGTCGCGTCAGAAGCCATGGGGGTAGACCCTTGTGCGCTCATTTTCCTCCCTCCTCAGGTCGCGGACAAGTGGCGGCCGCTCTCACGGCCGCCACTCAGTCCGCTTCCCGCAGGCCCTTGATTACTTCATGGCCTCCAGCCAGGTCCGTTTGGCGGCATTGAGGGCCTCGGTGCTGGCTGGGAAGTAGCCCACATCGCGGATCTCCTCGTTGACGTGGGTCAGGACGAAGTTGAGGAAGGCCGCGACCTGAGGCTTCTCCTTCATGATCTTGGCCGTGCTGTACATGAAGAGGGGCCGGGCCAGGGGGTAGGTCCCCTTGTCCACCGTCTCCTGCGTCGGCTCCACGCCCTCAATGGAGAGGACCCGCAGCCGGTCAGCGTTCTCAACGTAGTAGGCGTAGCCGAAGTAGCCGATGGCATAGGGGCTCCCCAGGACACCCTGCACCAGGACGTTGTCGTCCTCGCTCAACTGCAGGTTGGTCGCCTTCAGGGCCCGCTCCTTGTCCTTCTTGAAGATCTCCTCCACGAAGTAGTCAAAGGTGCCGCTGTCGGTGCCAGGAGTGAAGCGGAGGATCTCCTTGTCCGGCCACTGAGGGTTCACATCGGACCACTTGACGGCGTCAGCGAAGATCTTCGCCAGTTCTTCTTTCGTGGCGTTGGTGATGAAGGTGTTCTCCCGGCTGACGACGACGGCCAGGGCATCGGTGCCGATGCGGAACTCCAGGGGCTCCCGCCCGATGCTGCGGCAGGCCTCCCGCTCCGAGTCCTTGATGGGCCGGCTGGCGTTGGAGATGTCGGTTTCGCCGGCCTTGCAGAAGCGCTCAAAGCCTGCCCCAGAACCGATGGAGTCAATGGTGATGTTGCCCTTGTACCCCTCCTCCCGGAAGCGCTCGGCCATCCGCTCCGCCAGCGGGAACACGGTGGACGAGCCAGCGGTGATGATGTCGCCGGTCACCTCCAGGGGGTTCACCTTCGGCAGGCGGACTTCCTCCACCGCAGGGGGCTGGGTGGGCTTGGCCGGCACTGGCGTCGCAGTGGGCGGCACTGGTGTTGCAGTGGGCGGTACCGGCGTCGCAGTGGGCGGTGCCGCTGGCGGCTGGGTCGGTGTGGGCGCCGCTGGGCCTGCGCACGAAGCCAGGACCAGGGCGACCAGGATCAGGCTTGCGAACTTGAGACGGCGCATGGCTTTCTTCTCC
>DAOTYM010000209.1:0-9953 GCA_034434775.1 Anaerolineae bacterium
ACTGGACCACAATAAAAAATTCCGTTTTCGGCCGTGCAGGTCACGGTTGCATCTCATAGTAGAGGCGCACGGCCGTGCGCCCCTACTCAGGATTACATATCGTCAAGAACCACCGTGGCGTAGTACTCAGGGCCACTCCCCCGTCGGAGGTGCGGGCGACCCACTGGGGTCGCCCGCTTGCGCGCCCTCGGCCGTGCCCCAGAGCCCCAACTTGCGCTCCAGGCGGGCCAGGCGGTGCTGGAACTCCGCCTCTGCCCGGCGGCGGGCAGGCCCGCGCAGCCACACCCCGGCCAGTTCCAGGCCCTTCTGGCAGAAGCGGCGGGCTGCCCACAGGTCCCCGTGGTGCCACTCTTCCCACTTGGCCAGTTCCTCCAGGGCGAGGAGGCCCACGCGAGGGCTTTCGGCGAGGGCAGCCCACAGGGGGATGGCTTCCTCCCGCTTCCCCTGGCGTTTCAGCAGGAGGGCCAGGCGCAACATGGCCCGCTGGCGCTGGTCCGGGGCGAGGGGGCCAGCCAGCGCCCGGCGGTACAGGGCTTCTGCCTCCTCCCACCGCCCCTGCTCCTCCAGCCAGGTCGCCAGGCTGTAGCAATCGGTGCAGGGCCGCGCCGGGTCCAGCGGGCGGGACGCCACCTCCCCCAGCACAGAGGCCAGGGTCACCAGCGAGAGGATGTCCTGGGCGTTGTGGTAGAGGACCCTCTTCATCTCCCGCGCGTCCCGGGTCTGGACGTAGCGGAAGTACAGGGAGGGGACCATCCAGCCTGGGACGTCCTCCGAGGCCCTCCGCACGCCGAGGATGTGCCACTCCAGGGAGGCCAGGCTGCAGGACTCCAGGCGGGACTTCCAGAGCCGGCGCGAAGGGGGCAGGAGGTCCAGGTGGGGCGTCTGGGTCCAGCGGGGGGAAAGGCGCGCCGCGATCCACCGGGTGTGGAGCAGGGGCACGTCAAAGTTCCGCCCGTTGAAGGTCACCAGCGTCGGGGGGTCGGCGAACTGCTCCGCCAGGTGGTGCAGGAGCGGGAGTTCCTCGTGGTAATCCCGCATGAAGAACTGCAGCAGGCGGAACTGGTTGCCCTCAAAGAAGCCCACGCCCACCAGGAAGGCGTACGTCCCCGTCCCGCCAGCCAGGCCCGTGGTCTCGGTATCCACGTAGAGGGCCCGGCGGAGGTCCAGAGGGCCCGGGAGGGCGCTGCCCAGGAGGGCCTCCACGCGCGAGGGGTCCACATCCCACACCTGGCCCAGGCAGGTCCGCCCGTGCCGGTGGTCCAGGGGGTAGCGCTCTTCGTGGAGGAAGAAGTTCCCCAGCGGCGTGGAGACCACCTCGCCGGGGACCAGGTGGTGGATGTCCAGGCGCGCTTCGGGGGCAGGGCGCTCAAGCCCTGCCGTGCCTCTGCGGAGGCCAAGCCGTTCCAGCCGCTCCCACAGGTCGTCCATGCCCGCATTGTATCGTGGACGGGAGCACTTTGTCAACTGGGCGGAGCCCAACCGCTCGCGGTTCCTTTGCTGCGAAGCCTGTGCGCCAGGTGTTGCGGACGCGCGGGCGGCCCCCACGCAGCCCGTCTCCCCGCTCAAGGGGCGATCCCCAGCCTCTCCAGTTCCTCAATGAACTGGCGCTGGGTCATCACCCCCTCGTAGCGGGCCACCACCTTCCCCTGGCCATCCACGAGGAAGGTGGTGGGGAACTTCTGGACCCCATAGCGCGCCGTCACCTCTCCTCGGGGGTCCAGGGCCACGGGGAACGGGCCCTCCAGGCCCGGCGGCCGGTCCTCCCCCTCCAGGAGGGCGCGGACCCGGTCCTCGTCGTCCCGCGGGTCTATGCCCAGGACGGCCACGCCGCGCGGGCCGTAGGTCTTGTGGCCCCACGCGAGGATCACCGCTTGGTGCCGGCAGAGGGTGTCCCGGGTGTGCCAAAAGGTGAGCACGCGCACCTGCCCAGCCTTCTCCTCCAGGGCGAACTCCCCGCCTCCCACCAGCGGCAGGGTGAAGGCTGGAGCCGCGTCGCCCACCTGGACGCTGGCCCCCTGCCCAGGCCCCCGGAGGACGAGGACCAAAGGGACCAGGGCGGCCACCAGGGCCACCAACGCCGCGAGGGGCAGGAGGGCGCGGAGGGGAACGCGGCGGGGCCGCGGGGCTTCCTCCTCGGCCTCCGCGAGGGGGGTGGGGGGGAGGCCTACCTGCTCCGCCTCCTCCGGGGCGCGGCGGGACAGGCGTTCGGCCTCCTGGATGCGCTGGGCCAGGCGCTGGATGGCTCGGGCCGCTGGCGACTCGGGCCGCTCCTCCAAGAGGGGGCGGTGCAGGGTGAGGGCGCGGGGGGCTTCGGGTTCGTGGGGCACCTCCAGCACTTCTCTCCCTCCCAGGCCTTCTTCCACCTGGGCCCGGGTCAGTTCCTTGGCCGCCCCGACGCGGTTGCAGACCAGGTGTACGGGCTTCTCGTACCCCAGGGAGCGGAAGATCTCCAGGACGCGCGCCGTGCTGTGGATGGACGCCAGGTCCGGGGCCAGGGGGACCACGATCTGGTCGGCCGCGTCCAGGAGTTCCAAGGTCCCTTCGCCCAGGTCGGAGGGCGCGTCCACGACGACGTAGGCGTAGAGGCCCTGCAGGGCCAGGAGGGCGGCGCTGGCGATCCGCCTGGTCTTCTCCTCGGCCTCCTGGGGCGAACCCCGCGCTGGGAAGGCCACAAGCCCCGCCTTGTAGAGGCACGATGCCTTCTGGAGGGAGGCAGGCGTCGGATCGGCGAGTTCCTTCTCCTCCAGGTCTGCCAAGGTCTGGGCTGTGGGCAGGCGCAGGGCCACCGCCACCTCGCCCCGCGCCAGGTCCATGTCCACCAGGGCCACCTGGGCTCCGGTCTGGGCCAGCGCCAGGGCCAGGTTGATGGCCAGCGTGGTCTTGCCCACCCCGCCGCGCGGGCTGAAGACGGCCACCACGGTCCCCTTGGGATGGGCCACTCTCTCCGCTTCTGGCACCTGGCGGGCCAGCAGCACCCGCACGCGCAGGCGCAGTTCCAGGGGGTCAAAGGGGCGGGTCAGGCAGTCCGAGGCGCCGGCCCGCAGCGCGGCCAGCCGGTGGCGGGTGCCACTCCCCACCGGCAGGAGGAGCACGATGGGCAAAGTGGCATAGTCGGGGTTTTCCCGCAGGCGCTGGACAAGGGCGGTGCCGCTGGCATCGGGCAGCCGTTCGTCCAGGACCAGCGCGTCCGGCCTCTGAGCGAGCAGTTCCTGCAGGAGGTGCTGGCTGTCCCAGACCTCCGCGACCTGCCACCCGGTTCCCTCCTCCAGCATGGCCCGGAGGCCAGCCGACTCAATGGCGTTCTCCGCCGCCAGGAGGATGCGGGCGGAAGGGGGGGCAGACGGGGGGCGGGTCGGGGCCATCGGCATGGGGCTCACTCTGCCAGGAAGACGTCCGTGGTCCCGCCACCCCCACCGCCGCCCAACTGGGGCCGGACGCTCATCCGGGCGCTGCCGCTCAGGGAGAAGCGCCAGACGATGAACGGCGCGTCGCTCTGAGCACTTCCCCCCACGACCAGGCTGACCGAGGGGAGGTAGATGGTGCCGCTGGGGGCGTACAGGCGGGCGTTGCCCAGGATGGACATGTCCAGGGGGTTGGCCCGGTCCTGGAAGACGATGAGCCCGGCATAGGGGCCTGTGGTCGGCGGCGTGAGGGAGAGGACGCCGCTGTTGGTCACGACCACGTTCCCGAAGGCCTCATCCCTCCGGCGGGCGTAGGGGTTCACGCCGTTGTAGATGCAGACCCCCTCCCCCTTGACCTGGGCCGCGCCGCCCACGATGAAGCCCCCGCCGACCACGGCGTAGAGGCCCGGCAGGAGCGTGACCCGCGCATCTCCTGCGATGGAGATGCCGCCGTAGTAGACGCCGGGCTCCAGGGTCACGGTGCCGTGCACGATGCTCAGGATCTCCGGGTCCCAGGGGCTGCCGTGGCGGATGGGCATGAGGTCCAGGTTCGGCGGGGGAAGGCCCGCCAGAGGGTCAGGGGAGGGAGGGACGCCGGTCACCGGCTGGGGGGTCACCTGGGCGCTTGGCGCCACATAGGACCCCCCGGTCACGTGCACGTAGTCGCTGGCGGAGAGGCGGCTCACCCCACCCACGTAGAGGGCCTGGCTGCAGGAGGAGTTGACCATCAGCCCCCCCTCCAGGATCTCCAGGAGGACACTCCCGCTCAAGGATGCGGCATTGCAGGCGCTCGGGTCCAGCACCAGGACCTCGCGCCTCTGGGATGGGGTGAAGGTGAAACCCGCCGTGGCCGAGGCAGAGACGGCGGCCGCGCCTCTGTAGACCAGGTGGATGAGGTACGTGGGCTTGGTGACGACGATGGTCACCCGGAGGAAGTTGGGGTTTCCGGCGTAGGCCCCCGCGTCCGGCGGGTGGGAGACGGTGACGCGGTTGTGGATGCCGTCGTTGTTGAAGCCGTTGAGGTTGGCGTAGTAGAAGGCAGAGTTGATGGCCTGCTCCCTGCTCCCGGCGGCCAGGCTGTACGCGCCGGCCCAGGCTGCAGCGTCGGCGGCATTCTGGGCCTGCCGTCGGGTGAGGTAGAGGAGCCCCCCATCCAGCACCAGGCCCAGGAGGGCCAGGAGCCCCACCAGCACGAGGGCCGCCAGCACCACCACCTGGCCCTTCTGGCCCTGCCCCGGGGAAAGCGCCTTGCTGCTCTCGCTTTGCCCTTCCCTCATGGCCCATCCCCTCGCTTCAGTGCCCGATGGTCATGGTGGAGCGGCTGGAGATGTCCAGGGCCACCCCTCGGGCGAACAGGGTGGTGGCTGGGTGGAAGGTGTAGTGGGCTTCCACCGTCACCCGGCTCCCCGGCGCGTTGTCCGGGTCCCACGACACGAGGACGGTGATCTGGTCGGGGTTGAGGGTGGAGGCCGCCTGGACCACCACCGTGCGGATGGTGGCCTCGTCCGCGGGCTGGGGCGAAGCAGAGCCGTGCACGATGGCGTAGCGCGTCCCCTCCCGCACGGCGTGGGCCAGGGACTGGTAAGCCCACATCAGGCGGCCCAGGTCCACCAGGCCCAGGATGAGGAGCACCACCACCGGGAACGCCAGGGCGAACTCCACGGCGGACTGGCCGCGCGTCCATCTCCTCTGCCGGCACACCGCGTTCCGGATCATGGCCTCACCCGCATCACGGACGTCTTGGTCAGGTTGAGGGAGGAGGGGATGCCGGGCACGGGGAGGAGGGGGCGGAAGAAGTAGGTGACCGTGACCGAGACGAAGGCGTACCCGTAGGGGTCGGTCCCGCTGAGGACGTAGACGCTGGGGTTGGAGGGCGTCACGTCAAAGAGGGTCGCGATCTCCTCCCGCACCGCGGCCTCAATGCCGGCCACGTCCCTGGCCGCCTCGCGGCTCTGCGCGCCGTACTGGGCACCGACGCGCGCTGCGTTGTCCACGGTGATGAAGGCGTACCACAGGCGCGAGAATTCGGCGATGCCCAGGAGGACCACGATGAGCACCGGGAGCAACAGGGCCAGTTCTATCAGGCTCTGGCCCCGGATGCGCCGACCCCTTGCCGGTTTCCTTACCTCACCTCCCACGTCAGGCTCTGGCCTCCCTCACGACGAATGCATCGCCGTCCCCCAGAGAACCCCCTTGGTGCGCTGGAGCCCCTGCTCCCCTCACATCCGGTCCACCCGCAGGTGCAGGTCCTCCACCAGTTCCCGGATCATCAGGGAGATGGTCTGGTCGGGGTGCACCGCAGCGAAGGGCTTGGCCTGGTTCAAGATCAAGGTGAAATCCGGCCCACCGTAGGGGATGGTCCCCGCCACGGGCAGGCGCAGGGTGGCTTCAATCTGGTCCTTCGTGAGGCCGGCCAGGCCCACGGCCCGGTTGATGACCACGAAGAGCCGCGCCGGCGGGATGCCCAGGCGCTGAAAGTAGTCCAGGCACGTCTTGGTCAAGTGGACCGTGCTCACGTCCACCCCCATCACCACCACGATCATCTCCGACTTCTGGATGAGGGGCAGGCTCACGCGGGAGAGGGATCGCCCGAAGTCCACCAGGGTGTAGTCAAACATGGTCCGCAGGGTGGCGAAGATGGGCTCCAGGGGGTCCACCCGCAGGCTCTGGGCCTCGTCGGGGTCCCGCGCCCCCAACAAGGCCCGGACCTTCCACCCCTTGGCCTCCACCAGGGCCTGGGCCACCGTGGTGGCGTTGATCTCCTCCGGAGGCACCTGGGTGAGGGTGGCGATGGACTCTGGGGAGTCCACCCCCAAGATCTGGCGCATGGAACCGAGGGGCAGGACCAGGTCCACCAGGGCGACGGTTTGGGGCTGGACGCGCTCGGCCAGGGCGTGGCCGAAGGAAGCGCAGACCGCGCTCGTCCCCGTGCCCCCCTTGGCGCTGAAGAAGGAGATGAGTTTGCCGGCCTTGCGTCCCTGAGGAGGGGCAGGCTTGCGTGCCTCGCTCAGGAGGACTTTGATGCGGGCGAGGATCTCGCGGTCGGCCCCTGGGCGCTTGGTGACGTGTTCGTCGGCCCCCGCCTGCAGGTAGGTGAGGATCTCGCCCACGTCGGCCGTGGTGCTGAAGACGACGATGCGGACGCCGCCCAGGGCGGGGTGGCGGCGGAACTCCCGCACCAGGTCCAGGCCCGACGTATCCGGGAGTTCCCGTTCCACGATGACCAGGTCAGGGCGGAGGAGGGCCGCCTTCTCGCGCGCCTCGCGTCCCAACATGGCCGTGGTCACGTCGTACCCCTCTTGGGTCAGCATGGCTGCCAGGTAAGAGAGGGTCGCCCGATCGGAATCCACGATCAGGATGCGCTGTCCGGCCACCGGAACCTCCTGGGAAGGACAACGAGGGGCAAGGCCCAGCCCCCGGGGCGGACCGGGCCCTTCCCCACTGCGCCAGGATGAGGCCGTCTTGACATCAGTTATTATAGCACAGTTTGGCAAAGAGGGCTACTTCCCGGAAGCCCCTGCCCAGGGGCGTCTTTCGGCCACCGAGGGCGTGACTTCACATAAGGACGCCCCGGCTTGACGTCCCCCTGTGGATGTGGTATGATATGTGCACCAACGGTTGCACGCAGTACGCGCTCCCGGGGCCTGCCTGGAAAACCGCCCTCAAGCGGCCAAGTGAGGGGTATGTCTGGAACGTGAGGAGGCAGATGATGAGGCGTTCTCTCTGGAAGATAGGTGCCTTGGTGTTGGTGGTGGTCCTGGTGGGGACCCTGGGAGGTTGCACTCGGGAGAAGAAAGCGCCGACCCCCGTGCCTTCGCCCTCGGTGGCCGCGGCAACCGCGACGCCGGCCCCTGCGGAGACGGTGGTGCGCGTGGGCAGCCCCACCCCCGTGACCGGGGCCGGGGCAGCCACGACGCCCGCTCCGGCCGAAACGCCCACCCCCGTGCCCCCGGCCGTGCCCACCCGCCTGCCCACCCCAACACCCGTGCCGCCGGCGGCTCCCGCGCCTGCCCCCACAGCACCGGCAGGCGGCACTACCTACGTGGTGCAGGCCGGGGATACCCTCTTCTCCATCGCCGTCCGCTTCGGCACCACTGTGGAGGCCATCCGGCAGGCCAACAACCTGACGGGGGACACCATCTACGTGGGGCAAACCCTGGTCATCCCAGGCGGTGGGGCCCCAGCCGTGGGCGCGCCCACGGTCTACATCGTCCAGGCTGGCGATACCCTCTTCTCCATCGCCCTGCGCTACGGGGTGACAGTGGAGGCCATCAAGTCGGCCAATGGCCTGGGGAGCGACTTCATCTACGTGGGGCAGAGGCTGGTGATCCCCGCGGGCCAGCCCTCCACGCCCGGCCAGGTGCGCTACCACGTGGTCCAGCCTGGGGATACCCTGTTGACCATCGCCGTGACCTACGGCACCACCGTGGAGGCCATCGTGCAGGCCAACGGGCTGCCCAACCCCAACTACATCTGGGTGGGGCAGAGGCTGATCATCCCGTGACGCCCCGAGAGGACGCGCTGGCAGTCCGGGGGAGAGAGCCAACCACTGGGTGGCGCGGCGGGCAGGTGCAGTCCCTTGCCTGCCGCGCCGCTGTTTGAGGCAGGGGAGCGCCCATGCCAGAGGGGAAACCCGCACCCCTTTCCGGGAATGAGGATGCCTACCTCCTGGCCCAGGCGCGGCAGGGCAACCTGCGCGCCTTTGAGGCCCTCTACCACAAGTACAAGAACCTGGTCTACCGCGCCGCCCTCGCCGTCACCCGGGACCCAGAGGCTGCCGAGGACGTCCTGCAGGATTGCTTCCTGCGCCTCCACGCCCACATGGACTCGTTGGATGGCTCCTACCCCATCGGACCGTGGCTCTACCGCGTCACGGTGAACCTCTGCTACAACTGGGCCAGCCGCCGCCCCCCAACCGAGGACGAGGGGGCCCTGGAGGAGGTGCACGGCCCCCACCGAGAACTGCCAGAGGCGGCCTTTGAGCGGCACGAACTGCGCGCCGCCGTGGAGCAGGCCCTTCAGCACCTGAGTTTGAACCACCGGCTGGTGATCGCGCTGTTTTATTTGGGAGGGTTCAGCCTGGAGGAGATCGCCCAGACCCTGGATTGTCCGGTGGGCACGGTGAAATCGCGGCTGCACTACGCGCGGCTGCGCCTGCGGGACCTGCTCGCCGAGGAAGAAGGCCAGCCAGCAACGGAGGCGAGGCAAAGTGTCCGCGGATAAGGTGGACCGCGAACACCCCCTGGATGCCCTGTGGCGCCTCGGCCTGGAGGACTTGGTGGGGAGGGCCGAGGCCCCGGACCGCGTCTGGGCACGCCTCAGGGGGCAGGTCGGGGGTGGCCCCTCGCGGCCCCAGCGCCTCTCCCGGGCGGCTTCCCCTGTTTGGCGCGCGGCGAGCCAGTTCATCGCCCTGGCCGCGGTTTGCCTGCTCCTCTTGGGAGTCCGAGCCGAGGTGGTGCCCCAAGGGGCAGG
Organism: Anaerolineae bacterium; assembly: GCA_034434775.1. GTDB lineage: Bacteria > Chloroflexota > Anaerolineae > DTPP01 > DTPP01 > DAOTYM01. Next base: position 8,874 of record DAOTYM010000209.1, read on the forward strand.
GGAGGCCACCTTCTGGCACGGCAGGCTCCCCACACCGTGGGCATGGCCCGCGGCCACACCGCCCCTCCGCGTGGGCCTGGGGGATACCCTCTCATCCCACGCGGCCTACACCTCCGCGCGTGAGCAGCGCGCCCTGGCCTCCCTCCGCTCCCCCTCCCGGGACCCCGTCCTGCGGAACCAGGGTGCAGGGCTCACCTCTGTTGCCCAGGGGCCGGCGCTCCCCAGCCCTCAGGTCCAAGTCCCTCAGCACGGGGAAGCAAGTGTCGCCGCTCCCCGGGAGGAAGCCCTCCGCGTGCTGGGGGAGCCAGCGCGAGACCCCCTCCTGACGCGCCAGGCCCGGTAGAGGCCCGGCCTAAAACCCTCAACTTTCCTCAAAGCCTGGGCCCCGGGAGCCTGTTGGGGACGCTAGCCCGAAGAAGGTGCTGGCGAAGCCCAGGGCCATGAGGGCCGCGCCCGTGGCGTAGGGCAGGTAGAGGTTCAGGTCCAGGACCGACCCTGCCCACACGGGGCCGACGATGCGTCCCAGGCTCATGAAGGAGTTGCTCATGCCCATGGCCGCGCCCTGGCGCTCGCCCGCGCGTTTGGAGATGAGCGACGCGACCCCGGGACGCAACATGGCGTTGCCCATGACGAAGAGGATCGTCGTCGCCAGCACCGTGGCCAGGTCGGAGGCGGCCAGCATGAGGGCGAAGCCCACAGCGCTGGCCAGGAGGGAGCCCTGGATCACCCGCTCCTCGCCCCAGCGCTTGGTGGCGGGGCCGGTGAGGAGCCCCTGCATCACCGCCGAGGCCACCCCCACAGCGGTGAGCACGAGGCCCACCTGGTCCGGACCGTAGCCGTAGCGCTCCAGGGCGTACAGGCCGAAGACGCCCTCAAAGTTGGTCAGGGCGAAACTGAGGAGGAAGGAGAGGAAGTACAGGTACCCCAAAGGCCCCCGCAGCGACTCCGCCATCAGGCGCGGGCTCAGACCCTGCAGCCTCCCGGTCCGTCCGCTGCGCCGCGCTTCGGGGAGCGACTCGGGCAGGATGAGGGCCGCCAGGATGAGCACAAAGGCGGAGAGCCCCGCGGCGACGAAGAAGG
>DAOTYM010000210.1:0-20591 GCA_034434775.1 Anaerolineae bacterium
CCGGCCGGGAGCGGGTCCTGGCCCAGTTCACCCAGGCCCGCATCGCTGCAAAGACCTGGGAGGTCTACCGGGAGGTCCTGGGGGCAGGGTAGAGCGCAGGGTCATCTGCCTGTGCAGGGCCATCTAGGAGAGTTCGGCCAGGCGGTTTTCCAACACCTGCGCGGGGGAGAACCCCTCCAGTTGGAGGTAGTAGGCGGCAGCGTCCAAGAGGGCCTCGGCAGGGAGGAGGCCCACCACCTCGCTGCGGGCCACGGCCACCCCGTAGCGCGCTGCCTCCCGCCGGACCATCTCCATGACCCGCGCCACAGGCGTCCGCCGGTAGTCCGTCAGGTTCATGGAGACCTGCGCCTGGCCCTCCACCAGGAGGCCGAGGGCCTTGACGTAGCGCAGCCCTCCGCTGGAGTGCCGCACCGCCCGGGCGATGGCCTGGGCCACCCGCACGTCGTCGGTGCGGAGGTAGACGTTGAAGGCGATGAGGGGCGGGCGGGCACCGATGGCCGTGGCCCCGGCTGGGCCCACCTCTGCCGGGCCGAAGTCGGGGGCGCGGGTGGGGTCGGTGCGGATGGCCTCCTTGAGGCCCTCGTACTCCCCCCGGCGGACGTCAGCCAGGTTGCGGCGGTCGGGGCGGGCTGCCACTTCTTCGTAGAGGTAGACCGGGATGCCCAGTTCCCGGCCCACCCGTTCGCCCAGGCGGCGGGCCAGGTCCACGCACTCCTCCATGCTGACCCCGCGCACGGGGACAAAAGGGACCACGTCGGCCGCGCCCATGCGGGGGTGCGCGCCCCGGTGCTCCTCCATGTTGATGAGCGCGGCCGCCCGGGCAACCCCCCGGAACGCCCCCTCCAAGACGGCCTCCGGCTCACCCACAAAGGTCACCACGGACCGGTTGTGGTCCGCATTGGACTCCACGTCCAGCACGTGGACGCCGGGCACCGAGCGGATGGCGTCCACGATCTCCTGGACCACGTCCAGGCGCCGCCCCTCGCTGAAGTTGGGCACGCACTCCACGATCCTGCGCATCACGGCCTGCTCCTTCCCCGCAGGGATCGCGCCCTTACCGCTTGTGGAAGAGCGCCTCGTCCCAATCCTCCTCGCTGAAGACCTGGAGGCCCGCGGACCGCAGGGCCAGGGCCGTGAGGCCCTGCCCGGGGATGAGGCGGCGCTGGAAGGTCCCATCGTAGACCACGTGGCTCCCGCAGGAGGGGCTGCGCTCCTTCAGGATGGCGACGCGGGCCCCGACCCGGCGGGCCAGGGCCAGGGCGGCTTTCGCCCCGGCCAGGTAGGGCGCGGTCACATCCTGCCCCTCCACGTTGCGGATGACGGCCCGGCCGGTCAGGATAGCCTCGGCCGGGCCGCCCTGGATCTCCGCCAGGGGGCGGGGGATGGAGAGCCCTCCAGCCACCTCGGGGCAGATGGGGATGACCCGGCCCCGGGCAGCCCACTGCACGAGGCGGGGGTCCAGGCAGTGGCCGCCGTCGTACCGGCAGTTCAGGCCCAGGAGGCACCCGCTTACCAGGACAGGCCGGCCCGGGGAGGGGTCCGGCTCGTCCGGCCGTGCCTCCCAGGCCGGGGCCTCTTCCCCGTCAAACCAGGCGGCCTGGAGGAGGCGGACCAGGGCGAAGGTGAGGATCTGCTCGTAGGCCTGCTGGCGGTCCAGGAGGCCGCCCGTGAGGATGCCCACCGCGCCCATCCGGCGCTTGGTGTCCTGCTTGCCGGTCCAGCGGTCCATGGCCTCGCCCAGTTCGGCCCCCTGGCGCACGGTGCGGGCCACCTCCGGCGGGAGGAGCAAGCCCACGCTCCCGCCCACGCCCAGGCGGCCCTGCCGGTCCACCACAGCGGCCCAGGCGCAGGTCATGAGGCCCCGCTCCGTCTCCTGGAGGCCGCCCTCAAAGCCGATGCCCAGGTCGGCCTCGCCGGCGCGCAGGGCGGCCCAGGCGCGGGCCACAGCGCCGGCGCGGGTCTCCCAATCGCCCCAGGGCTGGGCCGGGAGGTCGGCCGCGACCTCCCGGCCTTCCACCTGGCAGGAGCCGTAGGCACGGCGGAGGACCTCCTCGGCCGCGGCAACCTTGACGGGGTTGGCAGAACCGACGGTGGCTTTCATGCGCGTCCTCCTTTCCAGGGATTCCACAGGGCGCATTATACCAGCAAAGGCCCCGGGGGAGAAGTGAGACCGCATCCATCTCCAAAAACTTGTACCCCTCCGGGCTATGTGCTATAATGGGCCGCCGCTCGGGGGAAGTCCCCTGCCGGCATGAACGAACGAGGTACGTGCGAAAGGAGTCCGTAGGCGTTGAAGGTCACGACGGAGACAGCGGGAACACGCGAAGTCCGACTGGAGATCCAGTTGGACCAGGAGGAATTGGAGCGGGCGATGCAGGAGGCGGCCCGGCGCATCGCGCGCCAGGTGCAGATCCCGGGGTTCCGCAAGGGCAAGGCCCCCTATGCCGTGGTGCTCCGCATGGTGGGCAAGGAAGCCGTGCGGGAAGAGGCTCTGGAATCCCTGGTCCCCCGCCTCTACAAGCAAGCCCTGGAGGAGACTCAGATCGCCCCCTACGACCAGGGGGTGCTGGAGGAGGTGAGCGACACCGATCCCCCGCGGCTGCGGATCCGGGTTCCTCTGAACCCCGTGGTGGAACTGGGCGACTACCGCAGCCTCCGGGTGGAATGGCAAGAGCCCAGCGTATCGGAAGAGGAAGTCCAGAAGGCCTTGGAGGACATCGCTCGCAAGCACACCGCCTGGGAACCGAAGGACGGTCCCGTCGCGGAAGGCGATATGGTGCGGATTGACACGCAGGGCCGCACTGAGGACGGGGAAAAGGTCTTTGAGAGCAAGGGTCACAACCTCGTCGTGCGCCTGGAGTCGCTCTACCCTGTGCCCGGGTTCCACCAGGAGCTCCTGGGCCTCCGGGCTGGGGAGACCAAGGAGTTCACCCTCCCGTTCCCTGAAGAGAGTTCCAACAAGAAACTGGCCGGCAAGCCGGTCCGGTTCCAGGTCAAGGTCCACGAGGTGATGCAGCGGGGCACGCCGCCCCTGGACGACAACCTGGCCAAACTGGTGGAGGGGAACTACGAGACCCTGGAGGACCTGCGGAAGGCCATCCGGGAACGCCTCTTGCAGCAGCGCCAGGAAGAGGCGGAAGAGGAGTACGAACGCAAGGTCCTGGCGGCCCTGCGCGAGATCAGCCGCGTGGAGTTTCCCGCCGTGGCCCTGGACCAGGAACTGGACAGGATTCTGGAGGCGCAGGCAGCGCACCTAGAGGAGCGGGGCCTTGACATGGAGACCTACCTGACCATGCTCAAGACCACGCCAGAGGCCTACCGCGAAGGGCTGAAGCCCGCCGCCGAAGAACAGCTCGTCAACCGCCTCCTCCTGGCCAAGGTGGCCGAGGCGGAGGGCTTTGAACCCTCGGAAGAGGAAACGGTAGACGTGCTGCGCGAGTGGATCCTGGGGGGAGAAGGCGAGGAGACCAACAGGGACGCGAGGGTTGTCCTGGAGAACGAAGGCTTTCGGGGCGTGGTGCGCGACACGCTGCGCCGGGCCGAGGCCTTGAGGCGGCTGATCCGCCTCGCCCGGGGCGAACCCCCCGAGGAGCCAGCGGCTCCGAAGGAGGAACCCCTCCCTGAGGCGACCCAGGCCAGCGAGGAGCCCGCGCCTCCGGAAGCCTGACCGAACGAACCGTTGGAAGGACGGAGTGGACTATGGAACCGATGAAAGGCCTGATCCCGATGGTCATTGAGAGCACGGGCCGCGGGGAGAGGGCTTACGACATCTATTCCCTCCTGCTCAAGGAGCGCATCGTCTTCCTGGGCACGCCCATCAACGACCAGGTGGCCAACTTGGTGGTGGCCCAGTTGCTCTTCCTGGACCGGGAGGACCCGGAGCGGGAGATCTCCCTGTACATCAACTGCCCCGGTGGCGAGATCTACCCGGGCCTGGCCATCTACGACACCATGCAGTTGCTCAAGGCCCCCATCTCCACCATCGCCGTGGGTTGGACGGCCAGCATGGGCACGGTCCTCCTGGCCGCAGGGACCAAGGGCCGGCGCTTTGCCCTGCCCCACGCCACCATCCACATGCACCCGGCCGGGGGCGGCGCCCGCGGCTACGCGCCAGACGTGGAGATCCAACTGAACGAACTGCTGCGCATGCAGCGGCTCCTGCAGCGGCTCCTGGCCAAGCACACCGGCCAGCCGCTGGAGCGCATCGCCAAGGACTTTGACCGGGACTACTTCATGGACCCCAAGGCCGCGGTGGAATACGGCATCATTGACAAGGTCCTGGGGGAACCCATCCTGCTGGAAGAGGAAGGGGCAGAAGTCCCCGCCCAGAAGCGGAAGGGCGAGTAAGCACGCCCCCCTCGCCGGAGGGACGTCCTCATGGCCTCAAATAGCCGGTCCGGGTCTGTCCGCTGTTCCTTCTGCCAGCGCCCGCAGGAGCAGGTGTCGCGCCTCATCTCCGGGCCCAACGGCGTCTACATCTGCGATGAGTGCGTGGACCTGTGCCGCGAGATCCTGGACGAGGAGCAGGAGAAGCACAAGCCCAAAGGGGGCGCGGAGTTCTCGCTGGGGCGCATCCCCTCGCCCCGGGAGATCTACGACCGCCTCAACGAGTACGTGGTGGGCCAGGACCGGGCCAAGAAGGTCCTCTCCGTGGCGGTCTACAACCACTACAAGCGGATCGCCTCGGCCGACACCTTTGAGGATGTGGAACTGCAGAAGAGCAACATCCTCCTCATCGGGCCGAGCGGGTGCGGCAAGACCCTCCTGGCGCAGACCCTGGCCCGCATCCTGGACGTGCCCTTCACCATCGCCGACGCCACCACCCTCACCGAGGCCGGCTACGTGGGCGAGGATGTGGAAAACATCCTCCTGCACCTCATCCAGGCCGCGGACTACGACATCCCCCGCGCCGAGCGGGGCATCGTCTACATTGACGAGATAGACAAGACCGCCCGCAAGAGCGGGGACAACCCCTCCATCACCCGGGACGTCTCCGGCGAGGGGGTGCAGCAGGCCCTCCTCAAGATCATTGAGGGCACCATCGCCAACGTCCCGCCCCAGGGCGGCCGCAAGCACCCGCAGCAGGAGTTCCTGCGCATTGACACGCGCAACATCCTCTTCATCTGCGGGGGGGCCTTCGCTGGCCTGGAGAAGATCGTCGCCCAGAGGCTTGGCACCCGGGGCCGGCTGGGCTTCATCGGGGACGAGGCCCCTCGCTCCAAAGAGGAAGAGACGGCCTACCTCCTGCGCCAGGTCATCCCCGACGACCTCCTGGCCTATGGCATGATCCCGGAGTTCGTGGGCCGCCTGCCGGTGACGGTGAGCGTGGACCCCCTGGACAAGGAAGCCCTCATGGCCATCCTCACCCAGCCCAAGAACGCCATCGTGCGCCAGTTCCAGCGCCTCTTCGCCCTGGACAACGTGGAACTGGTCTTCACGGAAGACGCCCTGGAGGCCGCGGCCGAGGAGGCCCTCAAGCACCGCACGGGGGCCAGGGGCCTGCGGACCATCATTGAGGAGACCCTGCTGGACGTGATGTACGAGATCCCCTCGCGTCCGGAGGTGGTGAAGTGCGTGGTGAGCGCGGATACCATCCGCAGGCGGACCCCACCCCTCCTGGTGACGCGGTCGGATACCTCGGCTGAAGAAGCCGAACTGGCGGAGACGGCCTGATATGGACTTCCACGCGCCCCGCGAGAGCAAGAGAGCCCAGGCCTTCGTCTGGTCTCTGGACCACCGGCCCCCCTGGGATGCCAAGGGGGAGACGGGTGCTGGTCAGAGGAGGGGGCATCGCGCCTGGAAGCCGCGCGCGCCAGGGCCTTGAGCGCTTTCGGCCGAGCGATTTCCCAGGCACAGGACCCCCGTAGCAGGCTGCGGGGGTTTTCTCTTTCTGTAGCACCATGAGGGCATGGATGTGAGGGTTGCAAACCTATGCTACACGGACTGAGACGGGTGCTGATCGGCCCGCCCCTGCCCACCCAGCGCATGGCGCACGAGCGCCTGGGCAAGGTGCAGGCGCTGGCGGTGCTTTCTTCGGACGCGCTGTCCTCGGTGGCCTATGCCACGGAGGAAATCCTCCTGGTCCTGGTCCTCGGGGGCGCGGCGGCCCTTGCCCTGACCTGGCCTGTGGCGCTGGCCATCGCCGTCCTCATCGTCATCGTCGCCGCCTCGTACTACCAGACGGTGCACGCCTACCCGAGCGGCGGCGGCGCGTACATCGTGACGAGGGAGAACCTGGGCACGATGCCCAGCCTGGTGGCGGCGGCAGCCTTGCTCACGGACTACGTGCTCACGGTGGCGGTGAGCATCTCCGCTGGTGTGGCCGCCATCACCTCGGCCTTCCCTGCCCTGTACCCCTTCCGGGTGGAACTGGCGGTGGGCCTCATCGCCTTCATCACCATTGTGAACCTGCGTGGGGTGCGCGAGACGGGGCGCGTCTTCGCCGTCCCAACGTACTTCTTCATCTTCACCCTCTTCAGCCTGATCGGGGTGGGCCTCGCGCGGGCCCTGTGGTTCGGGGAACCGAGGGGCGCGGCCAGCGCGTGGGCCACGCTTCCGCCCACCACCCAGGCTTTCTCGGTCTTCCTCATCCTGCGCGCCTTTGCCTCGGGGTGCACAGCCCTCACGGGCATTGAGGCCATCGCCGATGGCGTGCCCATCTTCAAGAAGCCGGAGGCGGACAACGCCGGCAAGACCCTCCTCTGGATGGGGGGCATCCTGGTCACCATGTTCCTGGGGATCACCTACCTGGCGCAGCACTACGCCATCCTGCCCCACGAGGGGGAGACGGTGGTCTCGCAACTGGGCCGCCAGATCTTTGGCGACTCCCTGGCCTACTACCTCCTCCAGGCGGCGACGGCGCTGATCCTGATCCTGGCCGCCAACACCAGTTTCTCCGACTTCCCGCGCCTCTCCATGTGGGTGGCCCGGGACCGGTTCCTGCCGCACCAACTGGCCAACCTGGGCGACCGCCTGGTCTATGCCAACGGCATCGTCGGCCTGGGCCTCCTGGCCTCGCTCCTGGTGGTGGCTTTCGGGGCGAGCACCCACCGCCTCATCCCCCTCTATGCGGTGGGCGTCTTCACCGCCTTCACCCTCTCCCAGGCGGGGATGGTCCGGCGGTGGTCCCGGCTGCGCACCCCTGGTTGGCGGCGGTCGGCGGCCTTCAACGCCGTCGGCGCGGTGGCCACGGCCGTGGTCCTGGTGGTCATCGCCGCCACCAAGTTCGTCCACGGGGCGTGGATCGTGCTTTTGCTGATCCCGGCCATGATCTACGGCTTCCTGACCATCCACCGCCACTACGAAGAGGTGGCCCGGGAACTCTCCTTGAAGCAGCCCTGGCCGGGCCCGGTGCACCGCCACACGGTCATCGTGCCCATTGCCGGGCTCCACCGAGGGGTGGTGAAGGCCCTGCGCTACGCCCAGGTCCTGGGGGGAGACCTGCACGTGGTCACGGTGGAGATAGACCCCCAGGAGACGGCGGACCTTCTGGAGCGGTGCCGGAAGTACCTGCCGGGGATCCCCGTGGAGGTGCTCGCTTCCCCCTACCGGTCCGTGGTGGAGCCCCTGGTGGAGTACATAGAGAGTTTCGTGGACGACCGGGACCACTACGTGACCGTGGTCATCCCCCAGTTCGTCCCGCGCCGCTGGTGGCACTACTTCCTGCACAACCAGACGGCCATCGCCCTGCAGTGGAGGCTCCTCTTCTCGCGCCGCGACTGGCGGGGCAGGTTCCGCGTGGTGACCGAGGTCCCCTTCTACCTGGAGCGGTGAGCCGTGGGGGCGCAGCGATGCTGCGCCCCTTTTTGCGGCGTCGGCACGCTCACGCCACAGAGTGCTCCGCCACAGCGGTTCTTGGCGATATGCACTCTGAGGGATGTAGGGGCGCACGGCCGTGCGCTCCTACAAGACTCGGTACAAAAGTGGCGCCGGTGGGGCGGTGCACCCCCGGGCGAGACCAGAAGGCGTCACGCTGCAACCGGGACCCGCATGGCCGAAAGCGGAATGTTCATGGTGGTCCAGCACGAGTTCCCCCTATGGGCCGGCCCCCTCCGGGGACGGCCCGCCAAAAGACCTGGGGAGGGGCAGTTCATGAACTGCCCTACCGTGGGGCGCCTCTTGATTGCGACTTCGTCACGGAGTTGTCCCTCCCCGCAACTTCGTGTACAATAGGGGGTGAACGCATTCCCCCACCATGGCACGCGCATCACCCCCCAACCCAGAAGGGAAACCGATGGCCCCAGGTCCACGGCGCGGGAAGGGCGGTCCCTTCCCGGGGCGTGGGCCCGTCCGACCCACCGCCAGAGGACGCAGAAGGGAGGCGAGCAGCCATGGACTGCAGAGAGCGCATGGAACGGTACTTCCGGGAAAACGGGGTGGGCTATGAGGTCCTGCGCCACCCCCAGGCCTACACCATGCCAGAGGTGGCGGCCGCGCTCCACATCTCCGGCAAGCAGGTGGCCAAGGTGGTCATGGTCAAGGCGGATGGCAAGCCGGTCATGCTGGTGGTCGCCTCGCCCTACCGCCTGGACCTCGCCAAGGTGCGCGACCTCTTGGGGGCCAAGGAGGTCGCGCTGGCCCGGGAGGAGGAATTTGCCGACCTCTTCCCCGACTGCGCCACGGGGGCCATGCCGCCCTTCGGGAACCTCTACGGGGTGCCGGTCTACGTGGACGAGGCCCTGGCCGCGCAGAAGGAGATCGTCTTCCGGGTGGGGAGCCACAACGAGTCCATGAAGGTGGCCTACAGGGACTTCGCGCGCCTGGTGCAGCCCCAGGTGGGGTCCTTCGCCAAACTGGCCTGAAGGGCCGGTCCTCCGGTCCCGGCCCCACGGCAAGCCCAGCGGGCCGTGGGGCACCCCTGTCCGCGCGCTCTAGCGCCCTCAGCGCAACCGGCCCGTGCAGGGGCGGTTCCGCCCACGGGCCCGCCGCAAGCCCTGGGTAGGGGCAGTTCATGAACTGCCCCTACCTCTCCTCATCCCCCAACCCGCTCCTCCTCCGCACGCGGCGAGGAGAAGGGGGCCAAAAAGCGGCACGCTCAGGGCGTTTCCCGGACTTGCCATGCGCGGAACCGAAGATGGGGGTAGCCCAAGCACGCCAGCCCCTCTTGCGTTCCTCCGCCTCTGTGGTAGAATGCGCCCCACGTGGCCGGCCCGCAGGGCTGGCCCTTTGGTGGAAAGGGCGTCCCGATGCAGGCACCGATGACCCGCCTCCTGGAGATCCTGTACCTGGCCGTCGCTGTGGGCTTGGCCATCTACGGGTTCCATGCCCTCTGGCTCACCTGGCTCCGCTTCCGACACGGGGAAGCCTCCCCGCGACCACCCCAAATTGAGGAGTGGCCCCAGGTGACGGTGCAACTTCCCCTCTTCAACGAACTCCACGTGGCGCAGCGCCTGCTCCGGGCCGTGGCCCGCCTGGACTACCCCCGGGACCGCCTCCAGGTCCTGGTGCTGGACGACTCCACGGACGAGACCACGGCGCTGGTCGCCCGGCGCGTGGCGGACCTGCAGGAAGAGGGACTGGACATCCACCTCCTCCACCGCAGGGAGCGGAGGGGCTTCAAAGCCGGGGCCCTCCAGGAGGCCCTCGCCCGGACCAAGGGCGAGATCGTGGTCCTCTTTGATGCGGATTTCCTCCCCCCTCGCGACTACCTGCGCCGGGTGGTGCCCTTCTTCGTGGCCGACCCCCGCCTGGGCTGCGTGCAAACGCGGTGGGAACACCTGAACCGCGACTTCTCGCTCCTGACCCGCGCCCAGGCCCTCGCGCTGGACGGCCACTTCGCCGTGGAGCAGGTGGCCCGGAACCGGGCCGGCCTCTTCATGGCCTTCAACGGGACGGCCGGGGCGTGGCGCAGGGCCTGCATTGAAGATGGCGGCGGCTGGCAGGCCGACACCTTGTGCGAGGACCTGGACCTGAGTTACCGGGCGCAACTGCGGGGGTGGAGGTTCCTCTTCCTGCCGGAGGTGGCAGCCCCGGCCGAACTCCCAGCGCAGATGGCCGCCTTCAAGCGCCAGCAGTTCCGGTGGGCCAAGGGGTCCGTGCAGGTCCTCCGGAAACTGGGCGGCGCGGTCCTGCGGGCGCAGCGCCCCTGGCCAGTGAGGCTGGCTGGCCTCCTCCACCTGGGAGGGTACCTCGTCCACCCCCTGATGCTGGCCCTCTTGCTCCTCTCCCTGCCCCTCTTCTTGCTGAAGGGCCACATGCCCCTGCCCTTCGCCTTCCTGAGCCTCGCCAGCGCCGGGCCGCCGCTCCTGTACGCGCTGGGGCAGTGGACCCTCCACCCTGCCCCCCAGCGGTGGTGGCGGGGCTACCGGGTCCTGCCGGCCCTGATGGCCCTGGGCGTGGGCATCGCCTGGAACAACACGGTGGCGGTCCTGGAGGCGCTCCTCGGCCGGCCCACCCCCTTCCGCCGGACGCCGAAGTTCAACCTGGCGGGGAGGGCGGGGGACTGGACGAGGTCGCGTTACGCCCTGCGCCCCGATTGGACCTCTCTCGTGGAGGCACTCTTGGGGGTCTATGCCTTGGGGGTGGTATGGGCCGCAGCCCATACGGGGAACTGGCTGGCCGTCCCCTTCTTCGCCCTCTACGCCTGGGGGTTCTTCTACGTCTCCCTGGCCGACCTGGTGAAGCCACACCTGGGCCAGAGGGCGAGGCCACGCCTGACCCCGACCCTGCCGTCGGCGCCTTCCCTGCCGGTGCGCAGAGCGGGGTAGGGCGCTCCGCGGAATGAGGCAGCGCGGGCTTCGGGGCCTCACCCACCTCTCCAGCACCCAGGGGGCTTCGGCCCTTTGGGGAGCGGCCTTCCGCCCCCCTCACTCTAGAGGTTCCTCTTCTTCCTCAGGCTCCTCTTCGCCGAGTTCTTCCTCGGGGTAAGGGGGTGGGGTGGCGACGGCCGTGGCCCTCTGGACGCCGGGGACGGGGAGGTTGGCCGCCTCTCGGATGCGCCGTTCTATCTCCGCGCAGAGGGCCGGGTTCTCCCGGAGGAAGGCCTTGACGTTCTCGCGCCCCTGGCCCAGCCTCTCCTCTCCGTAGGTGTAGAAGGACCCCCGCTTCTCAATGATGCCGTACTGCACCCCCACGTCCAAGAGGTCGCCCGTGCGGGAGATGCCCTCGTTGAACATGATGTCAAACTCGGCCACCTGGAAGGGACGCGCCACCTTGTTCTTCTTCACGTGCACCCGGACCCGGTTGCCCACCACCTCTCCCCCCTCTTTGATGGGCTGGATGCTGCGGATGTCCAGGCGCACCGCGGCGTAGAACTTGAGGGCCAGGCCCCCGGGGGTGGTCTCGGGGTTGCCGAAGAGGACGCCGATCTTCTGGCGCAGTTGGTTGGTGAAGACGACGGCCGTGTTGCTGCGCCGGATGACGCTGGTCAATTTGCGGAGGGCCTGGCTCATGAGGCGGGCCTGCATGCCCATGTGGGCGTCGCCCATATCCCCCTCAATCTCGGCCCGGGGGACCAGCGCGGCGACGGAGTCCACGACGATGACATCCACCGCGCCGCTCCGCACCAGAGCCTCAGCGATGTCCAGCGCCTGTTCGCCCGTATCGGGCTGGGAGATGTACAGTTCGTCGGTATTGACCCCGCACTTCTGGGCGTAGGCCACGTCCAGGGCGTGCTCCACGTCAATGAAGGCCGCCACCCCGCCCAGGCGCTGCGCCTCGGCGATGATGTGCTGGCAGAGAGTGGTCTTGCCCGAGGCCTCGGGCCCGAAGATCTCCGTCACGCGGCCCCGCGGGATGCCGCCCACGCCCAGGGCGATGTCCAGCGCCAGGGAGCCCGTGGGGATGACGTCCACGTTCAGGCTGCCCGTGGCCTCGCCCAACTTCATGATGGCCCCTTCGCCAAACCGCTTCTTCAGCGCGCTGACCGTGGTTTCCAGCGCTTTCCGCTTTCCCTCGTCCGCCATGGGTTTGCCCCTCCTCCCGACCGTGCCCGTCCTGCCCGCCCGCAGGTGCTCCAGCCGGACCTGTCTTCGCCATTCCGTTGTGGCTGCCCAGTGCTCGGCCCTAACGCCCCGTTTCCTCTGGGAAATCCACCTCCATTGTAGCACAAGTGTTCTAATTTGTCAATTCCGAAATCCACAGGACCATCCCCAGGAGAAGCCCCAGGTGGATGGGCATGCCGTGGACGTACAAGTTATCCACAAGGTTGTGCACCGCAAGGTGCACGAACACGCCCAGGATGCCCAAAGCCGCCGCCCGCAGGAAGGGCGGACCCTGCCGGGCGGCGCGCCACGCGGCCAGGAAGGCTGCAGCCCAGAAGACGAAGTACCCGGCGAGCCCCACCAGGCCCGCCTCGGCCAGGACGTTCAGGTAGTAGTTGTGGGCATGGCCCAAAGGGTCGGCCCAGCGGGGCAGGGCGTAGGCCGGGTAGACCGGCACGTAGTTCCCCCATCCCACCCCCAGCCAGGGGTGCTCGCTGAACATGGCCCACGCTGCCTGCCAGTGGGCCAGCCGCTCCACCACGGCCCAGTTGGCAGGCGTGGGTTCCACCTGGGAGACGTCCCTCGGGGTCAGGTACTCCGCCAGACCCGCGAACCGCGCCGCGAGGGCGGGGGGGAGCGCGCCAGCCAGGCCTGCGCCCACGAGCACAGCCCCCAGGACGAGGGCCACCCCGAAGGCGAAGGCGGCCCGGCGGCTCCGCAGGGCGCTCACCGTGGCGAAGGCCGCCGCTGCCCCCAGCCAGGCCCCGCGCGACCAGGTCATGAGGATGGCCAGCGCGGCCAGGCCCGCCGCCGCCCAGGGGAGGGTGCGCCACAAAGCCGGCCAGGCCACCCCCTCCCGCGGCCGGCCCAGGGACCAGAGGGCCAGGGAGTAGGCCAGGGGGAAGACGAGGCCCAGGTACCCGCCGTAGGGGTTCGGCTGCTGGAAGGTGCCGTAGGCGCGCATGAACCGGCCGAAGAGGAGGAAGCCCGGGGGACCGATGCCGCCCACGAACTGGACGATGCCCTGCAGCGCGGCCAGGCTCCCAGCCACAAGGACCGCCCCCAACAGGGCCTCGGGGAACCACCGGGGGCACTCCTCTTCTGCCAGGAGGTTGTAGACGAGGAGGGCCGTCAGGACGAGTTCCAGCCACTTCAGGAGTTCCTTGATGCTGTACTGCAGGGAGAGGCTCTGGGTGGTGGAGAGAAGCGCCGCGGTCAGGAAGGCCCCGAAGGCCAGGGTGATGCCCGCAGGCCAGCGGATCCGCCCCACCTTCCGCGCCATGAAGGCCGCAAGCCACACGGCCACGGCCCAGAGGAAGGCGAGTTCCGTCGCGCCCAAAGAGGCGATGCCCGCTTGGACCTCCACCAGGGAGCCGAAGGGCACGGCAAAGGGGAGGACGAGGAAGGCCGCCCACGGGCGGATGAGGGTGAAGAGGGCGAAGGCGAGCCCGAAAGCCAGCGCGCCGGCCAGGACCACCGGCAGCCGGACCAGGGCGAGCGCCGTGGCGACGAGGAGGACCGCCGCAGCCGCCCTGCGGCTCCAGCGCGCCAGGGTTGCGCCCTCAGCCCACCCCGCCCCGCGGCCAGCCCGCGGGGCCTCCTGTGCCTGCATAGGACCTCCTCACGGGGCAGCCATCGTCCCCCCGCGTGGCGACCGGGGGATGCGCTATGCGCTCACGCCAGGCATGCGCAGGGCGCGGGTGGGGCAGCGGGTGGCGCAGAGGCCGCACCCCCAGCACCGCTCCGCCAGGAGCCGGACCTTGTAGGTCGGCGTCCTCGGCTCCCCCACCATCTCCAGGGCGCCGTACACGCACGAGGTCACGCAGCGGGTGCAGCCGGTGCAGGCCTCCACGTCCAGGATGGGGGGGATGTGCTCCGTGCGGAACGGGCGCTCCCGGAGGCGGCGCAGGGTGAGGCCCCGCACCTCCTCCAAGGAGGCGTAGCCGTGGGAGGCGAGCCACGCCTCCAACTGGCGCACGATCTTGCCGAAGACCTCCGGCCCCTGGAGGATGGCCGCCGTGCAGACCTGCACCGCGTGGGCCCCGGCCATGAAGAACTCCACGGCGTCGGGGCCGCTCTGGATGCCCCCCACGCCGAAGATGGGCAGGTCCACCGTCTGGGCGATGTCAAAGACACAGCGCAGGGCGATGGCCTTGAGGGCCGTGCCGGAAAGCCAGCCGTACCCCTCCCGGCTGCCCATGAGGGGCAGGCCGGTCTCCACGTCAATCCCCAGGCAGGGGCCGTAGGAGTTGACGGCGACGATGCCATCGGCCCCAG
Source organism: Anaerolineae bacterium (assembly GCA_034434775.1). GTDB lineage: Bacteria > Chloroflexota > Anaerolineae > DTPP01 > DTPP01 > DAOTYM01. The sequence continues at coordinate 14,199 of DAOTYM010000210.1, forward strand.
CCCGCTGGGCCGCTTCGGCGGCACGGCGCACGTCCCGGAAGGGGCTGAACTTGACGAAGACCGGCACGTCCACCGCGTCCTTGGCGGCGCGGATGGCCTCCACCATCGGCGCCGGGTCGTCGCCGATGTAGTGGGTGGAGAGTTCCAGCGCATCGGCGAAGGGGCGGACGCGGGGGGCGAGGGCGGCGACGTCCTCCGCCGTGTACCCCAGGCTGATGATGAGGGGCACGCCAGCCTCCCGTGCCTTGGGGTACTCGTGCTCTATGTACCGCTCCGGCGGCCACTCAGCCCAGAGTTCCGTGTTCAGCATGGACCCCCTGCCATACTCGGCCATGCAGGGTTGGGGGACCTGCGCCCCGGTGGTGGAGATGGTCTTGGAGACGATGCCGCCTGCGCCGCCCCGGACGCAGGCCAGCATGGCCTCCCCACTCCAGACGGGCGGCCCGGCCGCCGGCAGGACCGGGTTGGGGAACCGCAGGCCGCAGATCTCCACCGAAAGGTCCATCACGCCCCTTCCTCGCCGCCTTCCTCCGGCTCCACTTCCTCGCTCTCCAGTGCCGCTGTGGTGACAGCCCAGGCCACCAGCCCCCAACTGCCGCCCGAGATCAGGAGCGCCAGGAGCACCGTAGAGGGGGTCAGAGGGGCAAAGCCGCGCGCCAGGCCCACCAGAGCCAGCACACAGGCTGTCAGGGCCGCCCCGAGCCCCACCCGCACCGGCAAGCCCAGGCGTCGCCACCAGGTCCGGGGGCCCCTTTGTTCCTCCGCCTTCGGTTGCGTCTGCGCCATGGCCAACACCCCCGCTGTCCTTCCTCCTGGGGGCGGGGTTGTGCCCCAAGTCCCCCAGGGGATATCCCTGCCGAAGGTATACCACAAGAGCGCAGGTTCTGCAAAGGCCGCCCTCTTCTCCTTTCCCGTAGAGAGGTTGGGGGATGAGGAGAGGTCTGGAGGGGCGATGCACGCATTGCCCCTCCTTCCCCTCCCCTGGGTCATCCTTCCTCGGGGGGTTCGTCGCCGAAGAGGTCTTCCAGCGGCTTCATGAACTGCTTGCGCCGCTGGATGATCTGGCGGCGGTGGGCGTCGCGGCTGCGCGCGTCCAGTTCCTCCAGCACCATGCGCACGGTCTGCACCAGGTCCAGGGGGTTGAAGGGCTTGCAGATGTACTCCACAGCCCCCATCTCCAGGCCCTGGATCATGGATAGGTCGTCCTCCACCACCGTGAGCATGATCACCGGCGTGCCCGCCAGGTCCGGGTCGGCCTCTATGGCCTGGAGGACCTGCCACCCGTTCAACCCCGGCATCATCACGTCCAGGATGACCAGGTCTGGATGGCTCTGGCGGGCAGCCTTCAGGCCCTCCAGCCCGTCCTGGGCCTCCAGGACTTGGTAGCCTTCCCACTCCAGGTTGGTGCGGACGATCTCCAGGACTCCTGGCTCGTCATCCACCACCAGGATGCGTTTGCGTTCCATACCCGTCGCTCCTCACCAGTTCCGCGCCCGTGGGGCCTGGCCTCCGGTCCCTCAGGGCTCTGCCAGGTAGACCTCCACTGGGGCGGACTGAGGCAGCGCTTCCACGACCACGCCGTCCCGGACAAGCACTGCGAACAGGGTCACGGTCTCCCCCCACCGCGCCCCCAGCGCGGCGAGGGGCACGGCCACCTCCCAGACGCCCCTATCGGCGGCGTGGGGCAAGGGGGATACGGGCTGCCAGTTTTCCTGGCCTACCGCCCGCAGGAGTTGCGGCGGGCTGCCGTCCGCGGCGAAGGAAACGGCCCAGGCCGGCGCCAGGTCCGGGACCTCCGCCTCGCCGGGGAGGAAGGCGAAGGGGACCTTGCCGCCGGGCGCGCCGGTGGCCGTGGCCAGGTACAGCACCGGGCGGGCGCCCTGCCCTGTGGCAGCGGGGGAGACCTCCAGGCGCAGGTAGAGGTTCTCTCGGTCAAAGCCGTACCACAGCCTTCGGAACCCCGAGGAGGCCCGCTGCATGGCGCCGGTGCTCGTCTCTGGCTCCACGTAGCCGGCCCCGGCCCAGCCTGGGGTGGGGGCGCTGCCGGCAGCCAGGGGCGGGGAGATGAGGGCCTGGGGGGCCTGACGGTGGACGGCCTCTGGGGCCACAGTGGGGATGGGCTCCCGCAGCCAGGCTGGCACCGGCAGGCCCAGGAGGCGGTAGACGTTTCCCAGGTGCCGCCGGAACTCCCGGTCAAAGAGGTTCTCGCCGGCAGGGTTGTTGCGGCTGTAGTACCACCAGAACCAATCGCTCCCTTCGGCGATGTAGATCTCCTGCCAGGCCTGCTCCAGGAGGGCCACGTCGGCGTCCGGCGTCTGGCGTTGCCAGGCGATGAGGCGCTCGCGGGTGCGGCGGAGGTACTCCCAGGCCCGGTTCTGGGCCGGCTCGCCGATCCAGGTCTCCAGGTTGGCCCCGATCCAGGAACCGGTGGCCAGTTCGGCGACCTCCTCCGTGGGGGGGAAGCGATCCAGGAACTCGCTCACCGTGACGGCCTGCAGGGTTTCATCCTCCTGGATGCGCCCGTAGAGGTGGCGAAGGAAGACGTCGCCGTTGTGCTCGTACCCTTCCCAGCAGTTCTCGCCGTCCAGGATGATGGCCACCAGGTAGGCCCCCTCTGGGTCGCCCAGGTTCTCCCGGATGCGGTGCAGGCGGCCGACGAGGTCCTCGGCGGCCTGGCGGCCCTCCATGTGCTGGTAGACGAAGCCGATGCGGTCCGAGAGGACGTGGTCGCGGAAGACGATGGCCGGCGCGTCGGGGCCGGCCCGGGTGCGGTAGGGCCGGTAGAGGACGCGGGGGTTGGTCACGTGGCCGTAGGCATCGCGGGAGATCTCCGTGCGCAGGCTGCGGGCCAGGACCCCTTCGTCGGAAGCCAGCCAGCGGAAGCCCAGGCGCGCCACCATGGGCAGCATCTCCTGGCAGACGGCCCCTTCGGAGGGCCAGAGGTCCCGAGGAGGCCGCCCGAAGGTTTCGGTGTGGAGGGCCACGGCGCGGCGCAACTGCTCCTCCGCATCCTCGGGGTGGGCGAAAGGCGGCTTCGGTACCGCGAGGCCCGGGCTCGCGCGGCGGGCGAAGTCGGTGTGCATGAGGAGGGGTAGGATGGGGTGGTAGTAGGGGGAGGTGGTGATCTCAACCTGCCCTTTCTCCTCCAGGGCGCGGTAGGTGGGCACGATGCGGGAGAGGATCTCCCCCTGCACCTCCAGGATGCGTTCCACCTCCTGGGGGACAAACCCCTTCCCCTTCTCCACCAGGCGGCGCAGGTCCGGGTGCCGCTCGCGCCAGTTGGGGTCTATCCAGGCCAGGTTGAACCAGGCTACCAGGTCCCGGTAGTAGAGGTCGGAGAGGAGGTCGGGGTCGTCCTGGGCCTGCTGGCGGAGGTCCAGGAGTTTCCGGTAGCGGGGGATGGTGCGGATGACGCGGTCCCAGTGGATGTGGAAGAAGAACGAGAGGAGGAAGGCCCGCTCCTCCGAACTCCAGGTCTCCTTGCGGCTGAGGGCCAGGCACCGGTCCACAGCGTGGCCGGCGGCGTAGTCCAGGACCTGTTCCACCAGGGAGGGCACCAGGTTGAAGGTGACGTGGACGTCCGGGAACTCCTGGAGGATTTCGGCCATGTGGAGGTAGTCCTTGGCCGCGTGGAGCCGCACCCACGGCAGGGAGTACCTGCCCGTGAGGGGGTCCTTGTAGAAAGGCTGGTGCATGTGCCAGACGAAGGCCACGTAGAGCGGCTGAGGCATCCTGGCGCCGGTCCCTCCGCTCATTCCCGGTCCCGGGGGCGCAGGTGCGGGAAGAGGATGACCTCGCGGATGCTGGACTGGTTCGTGAGGAGCATGGTCAGGCGGTCAATCCCCATGCCGAACCCGCCCGTGGGCGGCATGCCGTAGGAGAGGGCGTTGAGGTAGTCCTCATCCATCTGGTGGGCCTCCTCGTCGCCCGCCTCGTAGGCCCGCCCCTGCTCCAGGAACCGCTCTTCCTGGTCCAGGGGGTCGTTGAGTTCGGTGAAGGCGTTGCACAGTTCCATCCCGCCCACGAAGCCCTCAAAGCGCTCCACGGTGTTGGGGTCTTCGGGCTTCCGTTTGGCCAGGGGCGACATCTCCACCGGGTAGTCCATCAGGAAGGTGGGCTGGATCAGGTTCGGCTCCACGTAGGCTCCGATGAGGTAGTCTATGAGTTTGCCGCGGTTGTCTTTGGGTTCGGCCCGGCCGCCGATGGCCCGGATGGCCTGCAGGAGGGAAGCCGCCGTGGGGTGCTCTTCGTAGTCAATGCCGGTGGCCTCGCGGATGGCCTCCCGGAGGCTGACCCGGCGCCAAGGCGGGGTCAGGTCAATGGTGTGTCCCTCGTAGGTGATCTGGAGCGTCCCCAGGACCTTCTGCGCCACGTAGGCGATCATCTGCTCCGTCGTCTCCATGATGGAGTGGTAGTCGGCATAGGCCTCGTAGAACTCCAGTTGGGTGAACTCCGGGTTGTGCTTGAAGGAGACCCCCTCGTTGCGGAAGTCCCGGCCGATCTCGTAGACCTTCTCGTAGCCGCCCACGATGAGGCGCTTCAGGTACAGTTCAAACGAGATGCGCAGATAGAGGTCCTGGTGCAGTTGGTTGTGGTGGGTGATGAAGGGCCTCGCCGCTGCGCCGCCGTAGACGGGCTGGAGGATGGGCGTTTCCACCTCCAGGAAGCCCCGGGCGTCCAGGAACTCCCGGATGGCCTGGATGATGCGGGCGCGGGTGCGGAAGATCTCCCGCACGTGGGGGTTGACGTTCAGGTCCACGTAGCGCTCGCGGTAGCGGGCTTCCTTGTCGGTGAAGGCGTCGTAGACGACGCCGTCCTTCTCTTTGACCACCGGCAGCGGGCGGATGGCCTTGGCCAGCATGCGGAACTGCCGGACGTGGACGGTGACCTCGCCGGTGCGGGTGCGGAAGAGGGTTCCCGTCGCCTCCACGAAGTCCCCCAGGTCAAAGGCCTGCTTGAAGAGGGTGTAGGCTTCGTCGCCCACCTCGTCCTGGCGCAGGTAGATCTGGAGGCGGCCGGTGCCATCCTCTACGTGGGCGAAGGTGGACCGCCCCATGACGCGGATGCTCACCAGGCGACCGACGATGGCGATTTCCTCGTTTCCCGTCAGGGTGCCGGCTTCAAAGGCGGCGAGGGCCTGCTGGGTGGTGTGGGTGCGCCGGCACCGGGGCGGGTAGGGGTCTATGCCTGCCTGGCGCAGGCGTTCCAGTTTCAGGCGGCGTTGTCGTTCGTGGTCGCTCAGTTCTCGGGTCATGGGTCCTCCCAAAGGGCGCAGGGGGGCGGGGCCGGCCGTGCCCAACCCTTGCGCTGTGGGCTACTCGCAGCGCAGGATGCGGAAGCGCATGAGGCCACCGGGGGTTTCTACCACCACCTCGTCCCCGGCCTTGTGGCCCAGGAGGGCCTTGCCCAGGGGCGACTCCACGGAGATCCTCCCCGCGCCGGGGTCCGCCTCGGCCGAGCCCACCAGTTGGTAGGTCTCAGGGCGCTCGCCGTCTGGCGCCTGGACCGTGACGGTGCTGCCGAAGGTCACGGTGCCATCGGAGGCGCGTTCCTCGTCCGCCACGACGACGGCGTTCCGGAGGAGGTTCTCCAGCGTCTTGATGCGGCCCTCCAGGAAGGCCTGTTCCACCTTGGCCTCTTCGTAGGCCGCGTTCTCCATGACGTCGCCGTCGGACTTGGCCTGGCGGATGAGTTCCGCGATCTCCCGCCGGCGCACAGTGGTCAGGTACTCCAGTTCCTGCACCAGTTCCTGATACCCTTCTGGCGTCAGCAGGTTCTTCTTCCCCGGTTTGGGACTCATGGCTGCCGTTCCCCTCCTCGGATTTGTGGGCCAGGCGAACCTCCTGGCCCCGCGCGATAAAAAATAGCGCCCAGGGGATCGGTGCGGCTCCTGGTACGCTCAGGCCTGACCGAACGGAAATGGCGCAGCCGGGGCAGAGCCCCTCGGGTCAAGCCGTTCTTATTATACCCCATCCAGGCCGATTTGCAAAATCACTGGGGGCGTGCTGCGGTTCGCGCGCCTTCTCTGTGCTGGGCAGGGCGGGCATGCATCGCCCCTGCGGCCCTCACCCACCCCTGGCCTTCGGCCACCCCCTCCCTCTCCGTAGGCAGAGAGTGGGGGTGGGCTCTGTAGGGGCAATTCATGAATGGCCCCTACCATTTTCGGCCGCCGATTCAAATCGGGGCTCATGCCCGGCGTCGGCCTGCGCCGACGCGGCCGTGCAGGGGGACGGCCCGTAGGGGTGAGGCATGCCTTGCCCTGCAGACCTCACCCACCCCTGACCTTCGGCCTCCCCCTACCTCTCCGTAGGCAGAGAGTGGGGGTGGGCTCTGTAGGGGCAATTCATGAATGGCCCCTACCATTTTCGGCCGCCGATTCAAATCGGGGCTCAA
>DAOTYM010000211.1:0-22163 GCA_034434775.1 Anaerolineae bacterium
CAGGGCTGACTCGTTTTTACAAAGGGAAGACCTTAACGGCTCTTCCGGACGCTAGATGGCACGCCAGGAGGCGTGCCCTACGGTCTGTCACACCGGAAGGCTGTCAGAGTTCTGTAAGAATGAGTCAGCCCTGAAAAAGCCCCGGCCCCGCGCTTGACACCCGCGGGGATTCGGTGTACAATACAGACGATACTAAACATAAAGCGGAGCACACCAGGGGATGAAGGTGAAGAAGCGGCGGCCCAAAGCGTGGCCCTTGGTCCTCTCGGCGGTGGGGCTGTTGCTTCTGGCTTTCCTGGTGTGGTTTGGCGTGGAGTACCTGACCAGGGTGGAGCCCACGCCAGGCTGGCAGGACCCTGTGCTGCAGGTGCGCCCAGAAGGGGTGGAGCCTCGCCTGGCCCTGCTGGTCCTGGCTGGGTGGCCGCGGCAGCAGGTGGTGGACCTGGCTCTCTCGGAGAAGGCCTGGGAGACCGCCTACGCTATCCTGGTGCACAGTGCAGAGGTCCCGGACCGGGAGAGGGCAGGGCTTTGGCTCCTCCTGGGGCGGGGGTTTGCGGAGGCTGGCCAGCCTGACCGAGCGCTTCTGTGCTACCGGCAGGCGGAGGCCATCGCGGTCCTGAGCCCGGTCCTTTCCGATTACCTGCGGGCCGATGCGCTCTCACAGGCGGCGCTGGGCGCGGCCCAGATCGGGCAGGCCGGCCTGGCCCGTCGCTGGGCGGGGGAGGCGCGGGTCCTCCTGGAAGGCCCGACCGACCTCCAGCCCGTCCTGCGCCAGCAGATGGCGGACCGGCTGGCCGAGGTCTACCGGCTCTTGGGGGAGAAGCCTCCCAGGCTCGCCGCTCCGAAGCCAGGGGCGCCGAGCCGCGTGGCGGAGCCCTTGTGGCCGACCTTGACGCGGCCGGTGGACCTGCCGGAGGCTGCGCAGCAGGCGCGCCAGGAGCGGGAAGCCGCTGCCCGCCAGGCCATCCAGTGGATCGCCCAAGGGGCCTCGGGTGGGGAGTGGCAGGCTGTCCTGGCACGGGCTTTGCAACAGGAAGACCAGGTGATGGCTTCGGCCCTGAGCCAGGCGCAGGAAGGGGAACTGCGGCTCAGCGTCCGCGCTGGCTGGGTGCAGAGGCGGGTGGAGTGGCTTTCCATCAAGTACCAGGTGGCACGCAGGGGGTTCGGCCTCTCCCTGGTGCCCCCGTGGGAAGAGCAGGCGGCGGGCATCCGCTCGGACTTGGCCAAGGCGTACCAGGACCTGTTCGGGATCTACCAGGATGAGGTGGTGGCCCTGCCCACGGTGGACCAGGTGAGGCAGGGGTGGGTGGAAGTCCTGCGGGAGGAGGCTAAGGCGGGGACGTTGGGGCTCTATCCCAACTACCCGGAGCCCGAGGTGGCCGAGAGCCTGGTGCGGCGCATGGACGAGTGGCTGCGGAGCCATCCGGAAGCCGCTTGGCGCATTGCCACGGTCCAGCAGGGAGGCGGCGTGGAGTACGTGCTCGTCGCCCGGTGAGGAGGCTCGGACATGGGGCAAGGCTTGAAGTTCGGTCCTCTGGATCGCCTCAGTGACCGCACCGTGGAGGTGCTCATCGTCCTCGTGGCGATGGCCACGGGGCTGGTGCTCCTCCTCTACGGGGCGATCGCCGTCAACCCGTACACGCCCTTCAACCCCTTCCCGCCCCGGGGGCTCCAGGCTGGGCCGGCCGTTCCTCCCACAGCGACGCCGACTCCCACGTCCAGGGGGCTGGTCTTCCCTCCCACCTGGACGCCTACCCCTCCCCGCGCGCCGACTGACACACCGACGCCTACGTCTACGTACACCCGCCTGCCCACCCTGACGCCGACGCAGACCCCCACCCACACGCCGACGTTGCCGCCGACCTCCACTCCCACCACGGCCCCGACGCCCGTCCCGCCCACGCCGCGCCCGACCCGTCCGCCGGCCCCGCCGCCCCCCACGCCCACGCCGGTGCCGCCCTACTTGCTGGACGGGATGTGGGCCGGCCCCAACTGCGCGTGGTTCGGCTTCCACGGGGTCATCTGGGCGGCCAACGGCCTGCCCCTTTCTGGCATCCGGGTCAAGGTCTGGCGCGAAGGGGGCCCGGAGGCGATGTCCGAGCCTTCCAACCAGGACGGCATCTACCAGATCCCCATCGCCGGGGAGCACGCCAACGGGCGTTGGTGGGTGCAGGTGTGGGAGAACGACCGGCCGGCCTCCACCCCTGTGGGGGTGGACATGGGAGGGGGGTGCACCTACGGCATCCAGGAAGTCAAGGTGGACTGGCGGAGGCGGGAATAGGACGCAAGGCCTATTGACCCTGCCCGCAGGCTGGGGTAGCATGAGAGGTACAGGGCATGGCCCCCGGGCAAGGAAATGGATAGGTGGGCTCCGATGATGCACAGAGAAGGTACAAGGCCAGGGTCCTCTGGCTCCTTCCGCAGGGGGGTGCCAGTGGCTCTGGGCACGGCTGTCGCCCTGTTCGTCCTGTTGGGCCTCTGGCTCTTGGTGGGGACAGGCCAGGCCTGGGCCCAGGAGGCCCGTCCCACGCCGACTCCAGCGGTGGTCCTGCTCCTGGACCCCGACGCGGGGATGCCTGGCACGCCAGTGCGCGCCGAGGGGCACGGCTTCCCCCCAGGAAGCGAGGTGGCCCTGACCTGGGATGAGGCCATCACCCTGACCCAGCATGTGCGGGTGGCGGGCGATGGCTCTTTCCTCGCCCAGTTCACGGCGCCGGAGGACACGCGGGGGTACCACGTGGTGCGAGCCCGGGCGGACGACCCGGCCGGGACCTTCGCTGAGGCAGTCTTCCGCCTGGTCATCCCCACGCGCACTCCCACGCCGACGCCTACCGTCACGCCCACCCCCACCTGGACGGGGACTCCCACCTGGACGCCCTGGCCCACGCCGACGCCTCCGCCGACGAACACCCCTCTGCCCAGCCCGACGCCGACCGCCACGGCCACGCCCACCCTCCGGCCGACCTTGCGGCCCATCACGCCCATCTACCCCACGCCGACGCCCTACGCCACGCCCACGCCCTATCCCATCCCGCCCACGCCGACGCCCTACGCGCCTCCACCGACGCCCACGGCGACGTTGGTGCCCCTGCCGACGCCGCCGCTACAGCCCACTCCCACCCCTACCTTGGCCACGGTGGTGCCCTTCGCCACCGGCACGGCCACGCCGGCCGCAACGGCCACGCCCGTGGTGACGCCCCTCGCCACCCCCACGCCCCGGCCGACGCCGCCAGGGGAACTGGGGCCCACGGGGAGCGGTCCGTACTTCCTCCTCTGGGGGGGTGTGCTCCTGCTGACGGTGGCCATGGTGACGGCGCGTTGGCTGCGCTCCGTGTCGGAGACCTAGGGGGCGGTGGAACCCACCGCGGAGGGGGCGTTCCGGGGCCAGTCCCCTCCGTGCCTGCCCAAGGGAGGACGCCATGAGCCGCGAACGTGTCCCCATCCACCGGTTTCTGCCCGTAGCCCTGGGCCTGGCCTTTCTCCTCCTGCTGGCCTGGCAGGCGCAATCCTCGGCCTTCCCCCAGTCCACAAGGCCCACCCCGACTCCAGCCTTCCCGGCTGCGCCGGAGGCGGCAGGCCCCATGGACGGCCTGCCGGACCTGACGGTGCGGGCCATCCAGGTGGAGCCGTTGCATCCCTTCGTGGGCATCACGGCGACGGTCCGCGTCCTCATCGCCAACATCGGCGAAAGGGACGTGGATGCCACCAACAACTTTTTCGTGGACCTCTACATTGACCCGGCAGAGCCCCCGAAGCCGGGCATTCCGGGGCAGACGGGGACCCTCTACCAGGGGGTCCAGGGTTTCTACATGAAGGCCGGGGCCACCTTGGAACTGACCTTTGAGTACGCCTTCCCGGATGCGCACACCTACGTCCTCTACGCCCAGGTGGATACGGACCACAACGTGGTGGAGGCCGACGAGGACAACAACATCCTCGGCCCGGTGGAGGCCCCGGTGGAGACGGCCTACCGCTTCGTGGACGAGACGCACCAGGACTTCGCCCATGGCTTCTCCAACCTGGACCTGAGTTATCCCAGGGGGATGTTGGCCCTTTCGGGCCTCTTTGAGGAGCCGTGGCAGGAGCCCGACGAGGTCGCGCCAGGCGCGCCCCACCTCTACGACCCGGATTTCCGCATCACCGAGCCCATCTCGGGGACCCAGGTCGCGCCGTCCATCGCCCGCGATGGCGCGGGGACCCTGTACGTGGTCTGGGAAGACGGCCGCAACGGGGAGACGGACGACCGGGATATCTACTTCGCCCGCTCTTCGGACGGCGGGACCACTTGGACGCCCGCTGTGCGGGTCAACCAGGATGGGCCGGGGCACAACCAGCGGACACCGCGCTTGGTCTACGACGGAGCCACTGGCACCCTCTACGCCGTGTGGCAGGACTTCCGCCGTGGGAACGGCGATATCTACTTCGCCCGCTCGGCCGATGGCGGGAATACCTGGGAGGAACCCTTCTGGAACCCCATCAACGACGACCAAGGGAGGGCTGACCAATTGCATCCCTCCCTGGCCGTGGACGATGCCGGCACCCTCTTCGTCGTGTGGCAAGACCGGCGCAACGGCAACGACGACATCTACTTCGCCGCCTCCCACGATGGCGGCGACAGTTGGACGCCCAACATCCTGGTCACCGACGAGCCCTCTACCACGCGCCAGTCCCAGGCTGCGCCCTCGGTGGCGGTGGGGAAGCAACTGGGCCAGACCGTCATCTACGTGGTGTGGGAGGATGGCCGCGGCCGGGCCTCGGGGGACCCCGGGGACATCTATTTCGTGTGGGGCCAGGCCTGCACCAACCTCCCCTGCCCGCCCTACACCTTCCACGTGGACAAGCGGGTAGATGACGCCCCTGTAGGGGCCCTCGCGGCGGACCCGGCCATCGCCGTCTCCGTGCCCACCCTGGTCATCACCGCCACGGAGGTCTTCACGCCTGGCAGCCCTGGCTGCATCGTCCCGCCGCCCATCACCACCACGGTCACCTTCAACGCCTACTACGAGGGGACGGCTGTGCACTTCGCCTGGCAGGACTTCCGCCACGGCCCGCCCGACATCTACTGTGCCTGGACCTTCGCGCCCCTCTTTGACCTGGTGCGGGTGGAGGCCGTCCCCGACCTGGATTGCTTCCCTTCTGTGCCCTTTGATCCGGTGGTCCAGAGCCCCTTTGGGTCCGATTACCCCATCTACGGCAACGTGCGGGTCAACGGCCTGCCGCCGGTGGAGCCCCAGGACTACACGCCGCCGCAGGGCAGCGACGATGCGTGGCCCTTTGAGCCCTCCTGGCAGGGGTATCCAGCCCTCTCGCCCACTGGCGAGCGGAAGGATGGGGTCTTCATCGCCTGGTCCGACGGGCGGAACTTTGACAACTGGCGCGTCCAGATCTACGTGGCCAACACCAGCCGTCCCAGCAACGACAGCCCGATCTACGAAGTGCGGACCAACGCCGCCGTCAACGACAACGCCCACCTGACGCGCTACCTGGGGCCCGCATACGACCGGCTGCGCCCGGCCTCGGTGCGGCAGTACCGCCCGGCCCTCACCTACCACGACCCGCCTCCGCTGGGTTTCCTGCCCGCTCCTGTGCCCTACGTGGTCTGGGACGACAACCGGTACGAAGACCCCCTCAGCGGGGGCACGCCCATCCGCACCCTGTTCCTGGCGCGGCCTGGACGGGCGCCTTCCCCTGGGGTCTACATCTCGCGCGTCTTTGACGGGGGCGAGGAAGCCCGCTGGACCCTGCTGGACTGGTGGGGGGTGACGGCCTATTGTTCCCGCATCCTGGTGCAGACGCGGACGGGGGATACGCCCTGGCCCGATGGCTCTTGGTCGCCGTGGACGGGGCCGGTGTTTGATGCCCAGGTGCACGAATGGGTCTATCAGGCTCCTGGCCCCATCGTGGGCGCGGACCAGCGGCCCTATCCCCGGGCCCGCTACTTCCAGTACAAAGTCCTCCTCTTTGATTGCGGTGGTCTCTGGAAGCCAGTTTGGACCGATGAAGATGACCGCTGGGTCACGGCCTTCCAACCCGGGGTCTGGGTGGACCGGGTGCGAATTCACTATGAGCCAAAACGGTGGTATAATTGGCTCCCGTTGACCACACGATCCTGGGGAGGAGATCCGGACGGATGACCAAGATTGCCATCACGGGCAAGGGGGGCGTGGGGAAGACCACCCTCGCCGCGCTCCTCGCCCACCTCTACGCCGAGCGGGGCCAGCGGGTCATCGCCATAGACGCCGACCCCGACGCCAACCTGGCTTCGGCCCTGGGCATTCCAGAGGAAGTCGCGGCGGGCATCCGCCCCATCGCCGAGATGTCCGACCTCATCGCCGAGCGGACCGGCGCGCAGCCGGGCAGTTACGGCGTCTTCTTCAAGATGAACCCGCGGGTGGACGACATCCCCGAGCGCTTCTCCGTGAAGCACCGCGGGGTGGAACTGCTGGTCATGGGCACGGTGGACACGGGAGGCTCCGGGTGCGTGTGCCCGGAGAGCGTGCTCCTCAAGGCCCTGGTGACGCACCTCCTGCTGCGCCGGAACGAGGTCCTCATCATGGATATGGAGGCCGGCATAGAGCATCTGGGGAGGGCCACGGCCCAGGCGGTGGATGCCTTCATCGTGGTGGTGGAGCCGGGGAAGCGCAGCATCCAGACGGCCGAGACCATCTTGCGCCTGGCGCGGGATATCGGCATGCCCCGCGTCTACGCCGTGGCCAACAAGGTGCGCCGGCCAGAGGACGAGGAGTTCGTCCGCGCGAACCTGGGCGAGATCCCCTTGCTGGGTTCGCTGCCGCTGACGGACCGGGCTGTTGAGGCCGACTTGCAGGGGGTGGCCATCTACGACGCCGCGCCGGAACTGGTGGAGGGGGCCAGGCGGATTCTGGAGGCGCTGGAGTCGGCCACCTCCGGAGGGGAAGCAGGCCCTGGACGGGGTTCTTGACCTGGCATAGGGGGGACGGGCAATGGCGCAGGAGAGCCGGGTATCCACGGGGATCGCCGGCCTGGACGAGATGCTCTGCGGGGGCTTCCTGCCTGGGACCAGCGTGCTGGTGCGCGGCGCTCCTGGGACGGGGAAGACCACCTTTGGCATCCAGTTCCTGTACCACGGGGTGACGGCCTGCGGTGAGCCGGGCCTCTTGGTCACCTTTGAGGAGTTCCCCCAGTCCCTCTACAGGGATGCCCGCGAGTTGGGATGGGACCTGAAGCCCCTGGAAGAGGCGGGCAAACTGCACATCCTCTTCACTTCCCCCGAGGTGTTCCTGGCCGCGCTGCAGTCGCCCACCAGCGAACTCAACCGCCTGGTGCGGGAGGCAGGCATCCAGCGCATCGTCCTGGATAGCGTGAGCCACTTCCTGCGCCTAACGCGCGACCCCGTCCAGTTGCGGGACCTCTACAACATGGTGGTGAACGGGCTGAAGCGCGAGGGGGCCACGGCTGTCCTCACGGCCGAGGACGCGCGGGCAGAGTTCCCTCGCCAGGAGGTCGGCCGCCTTTCCTACATTGTGGATGCCATCATCCTGCTGCGGTACCTGGAGATTGACAGCAGCATGGAGAAGGCCCTGGTGGTCCTGAAGATGCGCGGCAGCGACCACGCCAAGGAGATCCGGCAGTTTTCCATTGGCAAGGGCGGCATCACCGTGGGCAGGCCTTTTGAACGCCGGGAGGGCCTGCTGAGCGGCATCCCCAGGCTGCTCCCCTCGCGCCCGTAGCGCGCCTTTGCCCTGCCCCTACGTCCGCCACGGCACCTGGGTCGTGGTCAGGGCAGGCCTTGTGCCCGCCCTGGGCCCTCTGTGGACCTCTGTATCCCCTGCGGTTCCTCTGAGGGTTCCGGCGCATGAAGAGCGTGAAACTGTAAGGTTGAGGCATTGCTTTTCGGCCCCGGCGGTTGTAACTAAGGAAGATTTTTTGTTTTTAGGCTGTCCTCGTGCCCGGCAGGCACACTGGGCAGGCAGAACCCGTTGTAGTACCAATATCCTATTGTAGCGCGCCGTGATCGCCCCTATAATGGAGGCGGAAACACGGAGGGCGGGGCGTAGAGCCTCTCAAGAAGTCGTCGGTTGGCACGTCACACAGCAACAGGAGGGATGAACATGTACTACTTGCCACGTGAAGAGGGGCAGGGCCTGGTGGAGTACGCGTTGATCTTGGTTCTGGTTGCCATTGTCGTCATCGCGATCCTCCTTGTCCTGGGGCCTGCCATCGGCAACGTCTTCAGCAACATCGTCGCCAACGTCTAAGCCAGAGCCGCTCTGGCCAGGAAGACCAATGGAAAGCAGCGCCCCGCCTGAGGAGGGGCGCTGCTTTCCATGAGGTGGGATCCAAGCCTTGATGATCGCAGACGGGTGCTGGAGAGGGAGCGCAATGGTCAACAAGGGCAGACGGGTTCGGGAGCGAGGGCAGAGCCTGGTGGAGATGGCCCTGGCCTTCCCGATCTTGCTCCTGCTCCTTGCGGCCATCGTTGACGCGGGCCGGGCCATTGACGCCTACATCAGCATCACCAACGCGGTCCGAGAGGGTGCCCGCTACGGGGCCAAATACCCCACGCGGGTGGAGACCATCAAGATCCGCGTGGCCAACGAGGCCAACGGCACGGGCACCAACATCACCCGGGTGGACCTCACGCCGGACCACGTCACGGTCAGTTACCCCAACGGCTCCATGCGCGGGGGGAACCCCATCCGGGTGACGGTGGAGTACGACTTTCCCCTCTTCTTCGGGGGCATCGTCGGCATGCCCACGTTGCATTTAAGGCAGTCGGCCGAGATGGTCATCATGACCGGGCCTTAGGCGGGGGAGAGGGAGGCCAGGGGTATGCGCATGGTGGCATGGAGGCGGGCAGACCAGCACCCGAAGCCCAGGGGGCTTCGGGATCGCCCTTCCCAGCGGGGGCAGGGCCTGCTGGAGTTCGCCCTGGTGATCCTGACCCTGGTGCTCGTCATGATCGGCATCATTGATTTCGGGCGGATGTACTTCACCTACGCCACGGTGGCCAACGCCGCCCGCGAGGGCGCGCGGTACGGCATCATCTATCCGACCTGCAGGACCGCTGAGGACTGCCCGGACCCCAACAACATCACCTACCGGACGCGGGGCATGCTTTCCCTCATCGGTGGCTCAGCGGAGATCCAGATCACCTACCCGGACGATGGGTGCATGACCCCTGGGTGCCGCATCCGCGTCAAGGTGAGCACCCAGTTTGACATGTGGACGCCCTTGATCCCGCGGTTCACCATCGTGGGGGAATCCACGATGTACATTGAGAGTTAGAAACCCCGGTACGGGTCTCCTGGACGGCGGGCAGCCGTAGGAGGGGAGAGAGGCCGATGGGAAACGACGGACGCAGGCAGAAGGGACAGGCGGTGGTGATCATGGCGGTGGGGCTCATCGCCCTCCTGGGGATCGCCGCCATCGCCGTGGATATCTCCTTCAGTTATTGGCAGCGGCGCCAGATGCAGAACGCAGCCGATGCCGCGGCGCTGGCCGGGGCCCGGGCGCTCTCCCTGCACCAGAGCGACCCGGACGTCCACCTGACCAATGCCGACATCTACAACGTCATGTACGAGTATGCGGCGCGCAACAACGCGCGCAGCCTCTACGCCTGGTACATTGACGCCAACGGCAACCGGCTGGAGCAGATCTTCCGGGACGACACCAACCCGGCGCCGCCCATGCCCCCAGCCGGGGTCCAGGTGGGCGTGATGGCCGTGGCCAGGACGGAGCACCAGACCTTCTTCGGGCGCATCTTCGGCGTGGGGCGACTCCCCGCCGAGGGCGAATCGCGCGCCATGTGGGCCTGCGCGCGCCACGCCAAGAACCTGGTCCCCATCGCTGTCCGCAAAGGGACCTTTGAAGTGGGGCAGTTGAAGACCTTCTGGGAGGTCATCCCCGACGGGGAGTACATTGACCACGGGTGGGTCAGTTTCTACTGCGGCAACTACCCCTGCAAGCCCGACCCGGTGATGCTCAACGCCTGGGTGCAGGAGACGTATCCGGGCATGGTCATCCTGCCGGTGGCCTTCGGGGGCATGCCCAACAGCCCTGGCCGCTGGGTGGACGAGCAGTGGGTGGTGGGCAACTACTCGCCCATCACCACGGGGCGGGTCCTGGTCCTGCCGGTGTTTGACTATGTCTGGCACTATAAGAGGAACCTGGACGAGCCGGAGCGGTTCAGGGGGGCCATCCCCATCTACACCGACGTGCCGGAGTACAACGATACCTACCTCTTCCACATCGTCACCTTCGCCGCGTTTGACGTCTACCAGGTGCGCGTGGTGGGCTCCAACCGCGCCCTGGACGGCAAGTTCATCGGCTATGTGGCCAACGGGGACTGGGCCGACCCCAGTTGGGAAGACGAACTGTGCGATGGCGTGAACATTGTGAAGTTGATCGGCGTGCAGGGCCCCCCCATCTACACCCCCGAACTGACGGTCCTGCCGCCAGTGCCGCCCACGGCGACGCCCTCGCCCACGCCGTCGCCCACCGCCACCTTCGGGCCACCGTACCTGCGGCCGCCCTGCGTGGTGACGGACAACGGCTACGTCTTTGAGTTCCTCTCCATGGTGGATTACGAGGGCGTCACGACCTTCACCTTCCGGGTGACCAACAACAACGCCTATGCCCTCAGCAACATCGCCTTTGAGTTGCCTCCAGGGCAGACCGCGCTCTTCCCGGGCAACGGGTCTACCTATCGCTCGGGGCGCGACTACCGTGTGGAGAACTCCACCAACGACCCCTTCTGGTCCATCAAGTTCAACACTATCGGCGAAGGGATCAAGAACGGGGAGTCCGACACCTTCCAGTTCACGCTGCCGACGGCCGTGGCCAACTCCATCACCAGCATGCGGGTCCAGGCCAAGTCGGCTGGCATCATCGGCTCGGTGACCTTCACGCAGGATACCTGCTACGGCAACCCCGGGGATGACAGCACGCCGGAGCCGACGGCCACGCCCACGGAGACCCCCACGGTCACCCTGACGCCCACGCCCACCAACACGCCCTCTGGCGTGGTCCAGGGGAACGTCATCGTCTGCGGGCCGGAGATCATCACGGAGACGGTGGTCATCTCGCAGCGCATCCCCATTGACGTGGTGCACGTGCTGGACGTCTCCTACAGCATGGGCTGGGGGTGGGGTGGCCGCGACGCCGGAGGCCAGCCCAAGATTGAGGCGGCCAAGGCGGCCCTCATCGCCTTCAACAACCTCCTCCATCCGGAGGAAGGCGACCAAGTGGGCCTGGTGTCCTTCGGCTATCCCCAGACGGTGAACGGCTACCGCGGGGCCTACGCGCGGGTGGATTCCCCGCTGACCTCCAACGTAGCCGCGGTGAACAACCTGATCTATAACATGACCCGCCAGGGCAACACGCCCCTCGCCGATGGCATCCTGAAGGGGATCTCCACCTTGCTGGGCGCAGGGCACGTGCCCACCCATACCACGGCCCTCCTGGTCGCGGCGGACGGCCTGGCCAACGTCCGGACCGATGGCATCCGGCACCCGGTCAACGCGCTGGACCCAGCGCCGCAGCCGGATGAGCCGGCCTACGACTGCATCGGCTACTTTACGTTCCAGAGCACCCTGTTTGCCGATTGCCTGGAAAACCCGGGCTACGGCAGTTACCCGAACAACCACCCGGTGATGTACGACCCCGTCTCTTCGGCGGAGGCCATCGCCGCGGCCAACATCGCCAAGGCCCAGGGGATTGAGGTCTTCTCCATCGCCATGGGCGACGACTTTGACCCCTCGGTGATGCGGGCCATCGCTTCACCGGACACGGGCGGCGTGCCCCACTTCTACGTGGCGGCCAACGCGGCCCAGTTGCAGGCCATCTACGACTCCCTGGTGCGGGAGGTCGGCTGGGTGGAGCGCTATCCCACCTGCCAGCAGGTCAGCCGGCCGGGGACTGCGGCCGTGGTCACCCTCCAGGGCCCCAACGGGTGGACGGCGACGGTGGTCACGGACGAGAACTGGCACTTCACCTTCACCCACGTGCCGGACGGCCTGCACAAGGTCTCGGCCTACATCATCCTGGATGGGCAGACCTTTGACGTGCTGACCGACGGGCCCTGCGGTGACCCCACCGAGGTCTACTGGTATGTGGAAGGCGGGCAGGCCTACAACACGGACCTCTACCTGACCACGGCCAACCCCATGTGCGAGGTGGATAAGAACCCCACCGGGCCGGCCACGCCGACGCGCACGCCCACGGCCACCTGGCCGGCCGGGGCCTGGCCTACCTCCACGCCACCGCCCACGAGCACGTCCACGCCCGGCGGAGGCGTCCCGCCTGCGACGCCGACGCCGACCTCCACGTCGCCGGCAGGGAGCACGCCCACGCCGACCCAGACCCAGGCGCCCACGTCCACGCCGACGCCGACCCACACCCCCGCGCCGACGCCCACGCCCACCGTCACGCCGACGCCCACGGACGCGCCGGGGTGTGAGGGGCTCATCCTGGAGGCCGAGGCTGGTTCCCTGACCTCGCCCATGGTCCTGGGCTCGGACGCGAACGCCTCCAACTGCGGCTACGTCCACGTGCCGGAAGGGCAGGGGAACCACCAGGGCGCGGTGAACTTCACCATCAACATCCCTGTGACCGGCCAGTACGCCATCTGGCTGCGGGCCTGGGGCTTGAACGACAGCAGCAACTCCTTCTACGTGAAGGTGGATGGCACCGAGGTGGTCAAGCACCTCACGGTGAGCAGCGGGTGGCAGTGGCAGCAGGCCGGCAGCGCATGGTCCCTGGGCGCGGGCCAGCACACGCTTCAGGTCCGCAACCGGGAGGACGGCTCTCGCCTGGATGCCATTGAGGTCCGACGCATCGGTTGTTCGCCCAGGTACAGAGTAGAACCCTGTGGCCCGCCGACGCCCACGCCCACGTGGACGCCGACCTCCACCCGCACGCCGACCTTCACGCCTTCGCCCACGCCGACGGCTACGGCGACCTGGACGGCCACGCCCACGGGCCAGCCCACCCTGCAGCCCACGGCCACGCCCACGGCCACGGAAGCCCCAGGCTGCGAAGGGGCGGCGGGGATTGAGGCGGAGTCCGGCTCCCTGGCCGCGCCGATGATCGCGGCGATAGATCGCTACGCCTCTGGCTGCTACTACGTCCACGTGCCCGACGGGGCGGGGAACAACCAGGGGAGCGCGACCTTCGTGGTGAACCTCCCGGCCGCGGGCGATTACCACCTCTGGATCCGGGCACGGGGGCTGGACTACGGGAGCGACTCCTTCTACGTGACGGTGGATGGCGTCCAGGCCTTGACGGGCATCCCCGTGGGCGAGACGTGGGCCTGGGACCGGGTCAAGGATGGGGTCAACAACGAGTATCCCAAGACGTGGCGCCTGGGCGCGGGGACCCATACGGTGCAGGTCCAGGGGCGCGAGGACGGGGCCCGGCTGGACGCCCTGGAGTTCCGCAAGGCGGGGTGCTCGCCGAGGCTGCAGGTGGTGCCCTGCCAGGCCACGCCCTACGTGCAGCGGGTGAACGTGGGCGGCGGCAGCCCCTACACCGACCAAAGCGGCAAC
Source organism: Anaerolineae bacterium (assembly GCA_034434775.1). Classification (GTDB taxonomy): domain Bacteria; phylum Chloroflexota; class Anaerolineae; order DTPP01; family DTPP01; genus DAOTYM01. The sequence goes on from DAOTYM010000211.1 coordinate 13,527, forward strand.
GTCTGGGCGGCGGACAAGGCCTACGTGGCCGGCAGTTGGGGCTACGTGGGGAGCGGCGGGACCGTCCAGGACCCGGGCACCACGGACCCCATCGCCAACACCCAGGACGACGCCCTGTTCCGCTCCTACCGGTACGGGACTTCGCTCAACTACCGGTTTGACGTGCCCTTCAACGGGGACTACCGGGTCACGCTCTACTTCGTGGAGCCGTACTGGACGGCGAGCGGCAAGCGGCGCTTTGACATCGCCATCAACGGCACGACGGTGGCTTCCAACGTGGACCTCTACAGCATCGTCGGCCACGATGTGGCGTGGGTGCCCAGTTACAACGTGACCGTGACCAACGGTCAGGTGAATATCCTGCTCTCCCGGCGGACCGACAACGCCATCCTGAGCGGCATCAAGGTGGAGTCCGCCTGGTAGGGATTGGAGGGACGGGCATGGGGCCCTGGGCGGCCCGGTCTGGCCCAGGGCCCCTTCCGAAAACTGGACGACGAAAGGGGGACGAGGCAGGGGCACTTCGGCCCGGCGCGGGCTGAGGGGCGTCCTGGGGTTTGGCGCATCCCTCTCACAGGCCTCTTTCCTCTCCCCCAAGCGGTTGCCAAAATAGACATAATCTTGTACAATGGAGGGTGGCTCGTGAGCCTGGGCTTCCCTGGCAGGGCGGCCCAGAGGACCTGGTCCCTGGACGGCTCAGCAGCCCCGGCCGTCCAGCCCCAGGGAATAGGCAACCTTGCATCGTTGGGTGAGGTGCATACAGTAAGGAGGCGGACATGCGACGGGGAAGGCTCTTCATCATCCTAGGGCTCATCCTGGCCCTCGTCACCGCGGGTGGGGCCTACCTCCTCCTCAGCCAGCAGAAGGCCGGGCCGGCGGGCCCGCAAGAGGTCCCGACCACGCGCGTGGTGGTGGCCATCCAGAACATCGGCCAGGGCCAGCCCATCCTGCCGGAGACCATCGCCATGACCGACTGGCCCAAGGACCAGGTCCCTCCTGGGGCCATCCTGAACCAGGCGGACGTGGCGGGGAAACTGGCCCGGGTGCCCATCTTCCAGGGGCAGGTCCTCCAGCGGGAGATGCTCATTGACAAGGAGCAGATGATCGCCGAGGGGACCCACGCCTCGTGGCAGATTCCGCCAGGCAAGGTGGCAGTGGCTTTCCCCGTCACTCGGCTCTCCAGCGTGGCCTACGCCGTGCAGGCGGGGGACTTCGTGGACATCCTCATCACCCTGTACCTGGTGGATGTGGACCCCGAGACCCAGGTGAAGGAGCCCGTGGAGCGGGTGGGGGTGGAGGGAGGCATCATCGGCACCCAGACCCCGCGCCAGGTGACCCAGTTGACGCTGCAAGATGTGCAGGTCCTGCGGGTGGGGGAGTGGAACACGGAGCAGGCACAGGCGGCAGCGGCCCAACAGCAGCAGGGCCAGCAACAGGGGACGCAGGAAACCCCAAGGCCCGCCGGCCCCGACATCATCACCCTGCTGGTGGACCAGCAGGATGCCTTGGTGCTGAAGTTCATCCGCGAGAGCGGGGCCGTGGTGGACCTGGCCCTGCGGGCGCGGGACGACCACAACCTGGTCAGCACGGAGTCGGTGACGCTGGATTACGTGGTCCGGCGCTTCAACATCGCTGTGCCGCCCAAGCAGCCTTACGCCCTGGAGCCCAAGTCGGCGGGCACGGAAGGACAGAAGTAGTCGCCGTGGGGTCTACGCAGCCCACGGGTAGGGCGTGCTGAGGGAGATGGCCATGGCGCAAGAGCGTGGCAGCAAGATCCGGGTCCTCATCGTGGACGACATCCCGGAGACGCGGGAGAACCTGAGGAAACTCCTCTATTTTGAGACCGACATTGAGATCGTGGGCGCGGTGGGCACTGGCGAGGAGGCGGTGGAGGCAGCCAAGGCGCTCCAGCCCCACATCGTGCTCATGGATATCAACCTCCCCGGCATGGATGGCATCACGGCGAGCGAACTGATCACGCGCCAGTCGCCCGCGTGTCAGATCATCATGATGTCGGTCCAGGGGGAGGCGGATTACCTGCGCCGCTCCATGCTGGCCGGGGCCCGCGAGTTCCTGATCAAGCCCTTCTCCAGCGACGAACTGGTCTCCAGCATCCGGCGGGTCTACGAACTGGCGGCGGCGCGCCCAGCCCCCCTCCTGCCCCCGCAGACGGACCGCCTGCAGGCTCCGGCCAAGGCCACCGCCGCGCCGGGCAAACGGGGGCACGTGGTCAGCGTCTTCGGGCCCAAGGGAGGCGTGGGGGCCAGCACCATCGCCGCCAACCTGGCCATCGCCCTCCACGAGGCCGGCGGCCTCAAGGTTGCCCTGGTGGATGGCAACCTCCAGTTCGGGGGCATTGACGTCCTCCTGAACCTGCAGACCACCCGCACCATCGCCGACGTGGTGACCAAGGTGGAGGACCTGGATGCCGAACTCATCACCAGCGCCATGGTCCCCCATCCCTCAGGGGTCAAGGTGCTCCTGGCCCCGCCCCGGCCGGAGATGGCCGACCTGGTCCAGCCGGAGCACATGAGGGCCATCCTGGGCCAGATGCGCCAGATGTTTGACTACGTGGTGGTGGACACGTGGACCTCGCTGCACGACCTGAGCCTCAGCGTCCTGGACTCCGCGGACCGCATCATCTTGGTGGCCACGCCCGAGGTGCCGGCCATCAAGAACGCCAAAGTCTTCTTTGACGTGGCCGACGCGCTGGACTACCCGCCAGAGAAGATCTGGCTGGTGATCAACCAGGCGGACCGCCGAGGCGCGATCCGCACGGCGGACATTGAGGGGAGCATCAAGCACCCCATCGCCGCGGCCATCCCCATGGATGAGCGGTCCGTGTTCATGGCGGCGAACCAGGGGATCCCGTTGGTGGTGGCCCACCGCGGTAGCCCCGTGGCCCAGGCGCTCTTCGCCCTGGCGGCCCGGGTGCGCAAGGAACTGGAGGTGGAGCCGGAACCGGAGGGGGCCGCGGCGAAGGCGGAGCCTGGGCCCAGGTCCACGGGGCTTCTGGAACGCCTCTTCAAAGCCTGAGCGTTTGAAGGAGGGGAGTGGAGATGTCGCTGCTCAAGCGGATTGAGAAGGCCCAGCAACCGGTGGCGCAGACCAGCCGCCTGGAGGAACTGCGGCAGCGGCGGCCGGGCAGCGCCTCGCCGAAGGATACGTACCGGGACCTCAAGAAGCGCATCCAGGAACGCCTCATCGCCGAACTGGACCCCAAGGCAGACATGGCCGATACGGCCGAACTGCGGCACACCATTGAGGAGATGTTCCAAGCCCTCCTGACGGAGGAGAACATCGTCCTCAGCCGCTCGCAACGCCAGGAACTCTTTGAGCAGATCGTGGCCGAGATCCTCGGCTACGGGCCCATCCAGCCTCTCCTGGCCGATGACACCGTGACGGAGATCATGGTCAACGGGCCGAAGCAGGTCTACGTGGAGCGGTTCGGCAAACTGGAGAAGACGGACATCACCTTTGACGACGAGGAGCACCTCTTGCGCATCATTGACCGCATCGTCTCGCCTCTGGGGCGGCGCATTGACGAGTCGTCCCCGATGGTGGACGCGCGGTTGCCAGATGGCTCGCGCATCAACGCCGTCATCCCGCCCGTCTCGCTGGTCGGCCCCACGCTCACCATCCGCAAGTTCGCCCGCATCCCCATCACGGCGGAGGACCTCATCAAGTGGGGGACCATCAGCCCGGAGGCCCTGGAGTTCCTGAAGGCCTGCATCGTCGGGCGGATGAACATCGTCGTCTCCGGTGGCACTGGCTCCGGCAAGACCACGCTCCTCAACATCCTTTCCGGCTACATTCCGGATGATGAGCGCATCATCACCATTGAGAACGCGGCCGAGTTGCAGTTGCGGCAGGAGCACGTGGTGTCCCTGGAGTCCCGGCCTCCCAACATTGAGGGCAAGGGGGCCATCACCATCCGGGACTTGGTCATCAACGCGCTGCGCATGCGCCCCGACCGCATCATCGTCGGCGAGGTCCGCGGCGGCGAGGCCTTGGACATGCTCCAGGCCATGAACACCGGCCACGATGGCTCCCTCACCACCTGCCACTCCAACAGCCCCAGGGACACGCTGGCCCGCCTGGAGACCATGTGCCTGATGGCTGGGATGGACCTGCCCCTGCGGGCCATCCGGGAGCAGATCGCCTCGGCCTTGGACCTCATCGTGCACCAGGAGCGCATGAAGGACGGCTCCCGCAAGATCGTCAGCATCACCGAGGTGCAGGGCATGGAAGGCGACGTCATCGTGCTTTCGGATATCTTCCAGTTTGAGCAGACGGGCGTGGAGAACGGGAGGATCATCGGCCGGCTCAAGCCCACGGGCATCCGGCCCAAGTTCATGTCTCGCCTGGAGGCGGCCAACATCTACCTGCCGCCGGAGATCTTCGGGATCACGATGCGGTACCGCTGAGGCGAGCCTCTGGGCTGAGACGAGGGAGGAGCAGGACCTGTGAACCCAGCAGCAGTGATCATCCCGGCCATGGCCGGACTCTCCATGTTCCTTGTCTTCTTCGGCCTGAGCCGCGCCTGGGGCACCCAGGCGCAGACCATTGACGAACGGCTGGACCGCTATGCGACGCGGCCAGGCGAGGTGGAGTTGCCCAAGAAGGAGAAAGGCTCTCCTCTCGGGGCGCGCCTGGAGAAGGCCCTGGCCGGCAAGGGGTTTGCCGAGCGAACCGCCCGTGAACTGGCGCGCGCGGACCTGAAGTTGACCGTCTCAGAGTGGGTGGCCCTGAACATCATCTGCATGGTGGCCTGTTTCTTCCTGGGCTACCTCCTCTACCGGTCGCTGTTCGCCGGCTTTGCAGCGGGGATCGGGGGGGCCTTCCTGCCCCGCTTCTGGCTTCGGCAGCGGCAGAGGAGCCGCCTGCACCGCTTCAACGACCAGTTGAGCGACGCCATCAACCTCCTGGTGAACGGGCTTCGCTCGGGCTACAGCCAGTTGCAGGCTATGGAGACCGTCTCCCGGGAGATGCCTCCGCCCATCTCCGAGGAGTTCGCCCGGGTGGTCAAGGAGGTGGGCCTGGGCCTTTCCCTGAACCAGGCCCTGGACAACATGCTGCGCCGCATCCAGAGCGACGACCTGGACCTCCTGATCACGGCCATCAAGGTCCAGCACGAGGTGGGCGGAAACCTGGCCGAGATCCTGGATACCATCAGTTTCACCATCCGGGAGCGGGTGCGCATCCAGGGGGAGATCCGGGTGCTCACTGCCATGCAGATGCTCTCGGCCAACATCATCAGCCTGCTGCCGGTGGCCCTGGGGCTCATCATGTACCTGCTCAGCGCCGACTACATGGGGCAGATGTTCGCCGAGCCCTGCGGCTGGATCATGTTGGGCGTCGCGGCGACCATCGTCATCGCCGGCTAGCTCATCATCCGCCGCATCGTGGCCATTGAAGTGTGAGGCACCCATCGGGAGGTGAGTGCGATGGACCGGCTGGTCATTTTGGTGCCCCTGTTCGCTGGGCTCAGCATCCTCTTGATCTTCATGGGCATCGCCGCGCCCCGGCCCTCCGACCAGGTGCAGGAGCGCCTGCTGGAATACGGTGGCCGCCCCCTGACCCTGGAGGAGATAGAGCTCTCCCAGCCCTTCTCCGAGCGGGTGGTCAAGCCGCTCCTGCGGGCCATCGCCCAGTTCATCGCCCGCCTCGCGCCCCAGCGCAACATTGAGAAGACGCGCCTGAAACTGGAGATGGCGGGCAACCCCAACAACTGGGGGCCCACGGAGTTCCTGGGCATCCGGGGGCTCATGGGCATCCTCCTGGGGGGGCTGGCCTTCGGCCTCTTCACCTTGACCAAGTCAGGGCTGGGGGCCCGGCTGTTCATGACGTTGGTGGTGGGCGCGCTGGGCTTCTACCTGCCCGTCCTGTGGCTCGGCCAGAAGATCAAGGCCCGCCAGGAAGCCATCGTCAAGGCCATGCCAGACGTGCTGGACCTCCTGACCATCTGCGTGGAGGCGGGGCTGGGCTTTGATGCCGCCATGGCCAAGGTGGTGGAGAAGTGGGATAACGAACTTTCCAAGGCCTTCAACCGCTGCCTCACGGAGATGCGCATGGGGAAATCCCGGCGGGAGGCCCTGCGAGACATGGCCGAACGGGTGGATGTGCCCGACCTCACCAGTTTCGTGGCCGCCATCATCCAGGCCGACCAGTTGGGCGTGAGCATCGCCAAGGTGATGCGCATCCAGTCGGAACAGATGCGTATCCGGCGGCGCCAACGGGCCGAGGAGAAGGCCCAGAAGGCGCCGGTGAAGATGCTCATCCCCCTGGCCTTCCTCATTTTCCCAGCCATCCTCATCATGCTCTTCGGCCCGGCTGCCCTCACGGTGAAGAACGCGGGCGTCATCGGCATGTTCTAGGCCGGTGGGAGCGCGCCATGGCGCCGCCTGCGGAGGAAAGGGCCTGGCCCGGGGGCTTGGAGGAACGCCTCCTGGCCCTCGGCCGGGCTTTCTTGGACCTCCTCTTCCCGCCCCGCTGCGGAGGATGCGGCGCGGTGGGCAGTTGGTTCTGCGCGCGCTGCTGGGACGCCCTCCCCTGGATCGTGCCTCCTGTCTGCGGGCGGTGCGGGACGCCGATCCCCCGGGCAGGGTTCTGCCCGGCTTGCGCCGCGTTGCCGCCTTCGCCCGTCCACATCCGCTCCGCCACCTACTTTGAGGGGCCGGTCCGAGAGGCTGTGCACCGGCTCAAGTACGCCGGCCAGAGGCCCCTCGCAGGGCCTCTCGCCCTGGTCCTATATCAGATGTGGTGCCAGCAGGGCCTTCAGGCCGAGGTTCTGGTCCCCATCCCCTTGCACCCCGACAGGGAGCGGGAGCGGGGGTTCAACCAGGCGGCGCTCCTGGCGAAGGAACTGGGGCGGCTGGCCGGGGTGCCGGTGGACGGGGTCTCCCTGCGCAAAGTGCGGGCCACGCTTCCCCAGGTGGGGCTTTCCCGCGAGGAGCGGCGGAAGAACGTGGCTGGGGCTTTCCAGTGCGCCGAGGGGGCTGTACAGGGGAAACGCGTGGCCCTGGTGGACGACGTCTGCACCACGGGGGCCACGCTCTACGCCGCGGGCCAGGCCCTGTTGGAAGGAGGCGCGACGGAGGTCTGGGCGGTGACGGTGGCGAGAGCCCGTCCTGGGTGGGATGGGCTGTCCTTGTAGAGGGCAGGCTTCAAAGCCCGAAATAGTAACGCAGGATCTCGGCGGCGACGGGTACAGCCGTCTTGGACCCCTCTCCCCCTCCATAGAGGAAGACCACCACCGCGATCTCCGGGTCCTCATAGGGGGCGAAGGCCGTGAACCAGGCGTGGGTGGGGAGGTTGCCTTTGGCATCCCTGGGGCCTGGGAACTCGGCCGTGCCGGTCTTCCCGGCCACGGCCACTTCGGGGAGATAGGCCCCCTTAGCCGTGCCCCATTCCACGGCGGCGAGCATCCCCTCCCGCACGAGGGCCAGGTTCTCGGGGTCCACGGGGATTTGGCGGATGACCTCTGGGGGGAATTCCTGGACGGTGCGGCCTTCGCTGTCGGTCAGGCGGAGCGCGAGGCGGGGGCGGTAGAGGGTGCCTCCGTTGGCGACGGCGGCGGTGGCGTTGAGCATCTGGAGGGGGGTAGTGAGGAGGAACCCCTGGCCGATGCCCATGTTGTACGTATCACCGGTGACCCACGCTTCAGCCCAGTGGAGGCGCTTCCAGCGGGCATCGGGCACGAGGCCCGGGAGTTCTCCGGGCAGGTCTATGCCCGTGGGTTCGCCCAACCCGAAGAGCAGGGCGTACTTGCGCAGGCCATCCAGGCCCAGGCCCTGGAAGTCCTGGAAGCCGCCGGCCAGTTTGTAGAAGTAGATGTCGCAGGAGACAGCGATGGCGTCCCGCAGGGCGATGGGGCCGTGGCCGGTGCCCAGTTTGTGGATCCAGCAGTAGAACGGCTGGTCCATGCTGCGGTCGTCGGGGAAGTAGCGGTGGGGGACCCACATCACCCCTTCGCACGTGAGGCGGGTGTTGGGCGTGACCACGCCTTCCTGCAGGGCTCCGGAGGCGGGCACGATCTTGAAGGTGGAGCCAGGCGGGTAGATGCTGGAGACGGCGTGGTTGATGAGGGGGTAGTTGGGGTCTTCGGTCAGGCGGCGGTAATCCTCCAGGCCGATGCCGGCGGCGAACAGGTTGTTGTCAAAGGAGGGCAGGGAGACCAGGGCCAGGATGCGCCCATCTCGGGGGTCCATGGCGATGGCCACGCCGCTCCCCACACCGGCTTCGCGCATGCCACGCCGCAGGGCTGCCTCCGCAGCGCGCTGCAGGCCCAGGTCCAGGGAAAGGACGAGGTTGTAGCCTGGGGTGGGGGGGACGGTCTCCCCCACCGTGCGCACCTCGCGGCCCAGGACGTCCACCTCCACCTGTTTGACCCCCTTCTTGCCGCGCAGCGCCTCCTCGTACCACCTTTCCACCCCACTCAGGCCGACCCAGTCGTTGACCTCGTAGCCCCGCTCTAGGTAGTCCTGGAGGGCGTCGTTGGGGATGTGCCCCACGTAGCCGACGATGTGGGCGGTCAACTGCCCCGTGGGGTAGTGCCGCAGGGCATGCACCTCCACGCGCACGCCGGGGAGGTCCAGGTGGGCCCCCTCCAGGATCATCGCGGCGTCCCGGGAGATGTTT
>DAOTYM010000212.1:0-7216 GCA_034434775.1 Anaerolineae bacterium
TAGGACAGGCCTCCCGATGTGCCGTCTCTTAACTATGCACGTGGGGCCTCACACCACCGCGTCCCTGGGGATGCCCGGCTGCGGTGCCGGGGCTTTGCCCTGCAAGAGCCGCCTCACCCCGCGGGCCAGGATGGCCACGCCGCGGGCGATGTCTTCCTCCCTGAGGGCGGTGTAACTCAGGCGACAGACGTTTCTGGGCCCCATGTCGGGGTAGAGGACGCGCCCGGGCAGGAAGACAACCCCCTCCCTGCCAGCCTCCTGCAGGAGGCGGTGCGCGTCCACCCCTTCTGGCAGCCTCAGCCACAGGTAGAGCCCCCCTCCGGGAAGGAGCCACTCCGCGCCCCGCGGCATGTGCTGGCGGAGGGCCTCGTCCATGGCCCGGCAGCGGGCCCCGTAGGTCGCCCGCGCCAGGGCGATCCCCTCGTCCAGCCAGCCGCGCCGTGCGAACTCCACCACCAGGTACTGGCCGGCCGTGTTGGACTGCAGGTCGGCCACCCGCCGCAGGAGGAGGACCATGTCCACCACCGGCCGGGGGGCCGCAAGCCACCCAATGCGCAAGCCCGGCGCCAGGGACTTGGAGAAGGTGCCCAGGTAGATGACGTGCCCCCGTTCGTCCAGGGCCTTGATGGGCGGGGGAGGCGGCTCCTGGAACCAGAGGTCGCCCAGAGGGTCGTCTTCCACGATGGGGACCTGGTACTTCTGGGCGATGGCCAGGAGGCGCTCCCGCCTCTCCAGCGAAAGGGTCGCGCCGGTGGGGTTCTGGTAGGTGGGGATGGTGTAGATGAACCGCGGCCGGTAGCGGGCCACCAGGGCCTCCACCCGGCCCACGTCCATGCCGTCCCTATCCACTGGCACGCCGATGGCCCGTAGCCCCTGCACCCTGAAGGCCTGCAGCGCCCCGAAGTAGGTGGGGGCCTCGCAGAGCACGGTGTCGCCCGGTTCCGTCAGGAGGCGGGTCAGGAGGTCCAGCCCCTGTTGGGAGCCGCTGATGACCGTGATGTGCTCGGGCGTTGCCGCAATGCCCCGCTGGGCGAGGCGCTCTGCGATGAGGTCCCGCAGGGGGGCGATCCCCTGGACAGGGCTGCTGGCGGCAGCGGCCGTGCCCACTTCCTTGAGCACGGCTTCCCAGGCCTCGGCGTACCGGTGCGAGGGGATGAGGTCCGGGTCAGGCAGGCCGCCGGCGAAGGAGATGACGCCTGGCCGGGCGCTCAACTCCAGCAAGGTGAGGAGTTCGGCGTCGGTGGGGCCCTGGAGGCGCTGGGCGAGGCTGCTCAGGTGGGCTGGCCAGGCGATGGGCTGCACGCCCTCGCTTCCGGGCTGGGATGGGGGGCCGACCACCACCGTGCCCCGGCCCACCCGCGCCTCCACCAGCCCCTCGGCCGCCAGTTCGTCGTAGGCGCTGACCACCGTGGTGCGGCTGACGCCCAGAAGTCTGGCCATCTCCCGCTCGGGCGGCAGGCGGGTGCCTGGGGCCAGGTCCCCGCGGAGGATCTGGGCCCGCAGGTGGTTGCGGATCTGCACGTAGGCTGGGACGGGGCTTTCGCGCGCGATGCGGAATTCCATCGGCGTGCGCTCCTTTTGGATATATCCAAAAGGATTATACACGCCTGTTCGCCCCTTGTAAAGGGCCAATTGGACCTGCTTTGGGAAGTCCAATTGCCGCTGGCTCTCGGAGAACCGCGGCCACAGGGCGCGGCGGGGGTCGCCCCTCACGCTGGGCGGAGGCACTCCAGGAGTTGGTCGTGCAGTGCCCCGTTGCTGGCCAGGATGGAGGTCGCCTCAGGGGCCCAAGGGCTCCCATCCACCTGGGTGACCCGCCCTCCCGCCTCCTCCACCAGGAGCACCCCGGCCGCCGTATCCCAGGGCCCCAGCGCGAGGTGGAAGTACGCGTCCAGCCACCCCACGGCGACGTAGGCCAGCCCCAGCGCGGCGGAGCCCAGGGTGCGGAAGACCCCCACCTCCGGCCCCAGGCGCTGCACCCGGGCCAGCACCTTGAGGCGGTCCTCCTGGGCACGGCCCCAATCCAGGCAGACCATGGCGGAGAGGAGGCGGTCCACCCGGCTCACCCGCGCTGGGGTCCCATTCAGCCAGGCTCCGCCGCCCCGCCGGGCCCGGAAGGTGCGTCCGGGCACCGGCTCGTAGATCACCCCCACCACGGGCCGCCCCCCTTCCAGGGCCGCCACGCTGACGGAGAAGAGGGGCAGGCCCCGGGCGAAGTTGCTGGTCCCGTCCAGGGGGTCCACGGCCCAGCACGTGCCACCGCCGAAGGCCGGATCGGGGGCCGACTCCTCGCTCACGATGCCATGGGTGGGGAAGCGCTGGCGGATGCGCTCCAGGATGAGGCGCTCTGCCGCGACATCCGCCTCCGTGACGAAGTCCCGCAGGCCCTTGGCCTTCACCGTGTGGGGCACGGAGAGCCGGCGCCGCAGGTCCTCCCCTGCCTGGCGCGCCGCGTCTTCGGCCAGGGCCAGCAGTTCATCCCACGTGCTGTGCGAAGGCGTCTGAGACAAGGCCTTCTCCTCCGAGGGGAACGGGATGTGGCCGCCGCATCATAGCCCAAAACCGGAGCCCTGTCAATCCGCGCGCCCCTGAGCCCCCACATGGCTTACCACCCCTTGAACTTCCTCTCTCCTCCCCATGAAGATCGCGCATCCACCACCCGTGAGCAAGCGCGGCCCGGAGACGAACTTGACTTTCCCATAGCCGGGGGATATAATATCCATGTAGGAAAAGACCCTCGCGACCCGGGCCTGTGCGTCCGGGCTTCCCTAGGTTGAACCGGTCCGCTGCCAGCACCGAGAGGAGCAAGACGCTCATGAAGCGAATCACGGTCCTTCTCTGCGCTGCCCTCCTCGTGGCCGTGGCGGGGTGCAGGGGAGGGGAAGCCCCAACGCCTGCGGAGACCCCCACTCCCCAGGTGACGTTCACACCCATCCAAGTCCTCCCCACGCCCACGCCGCTGCCGCCACCGCCCACGCCGACGCCCTTCCCCACGCCCACGCCGCGCCCGCCGGCTCCCGCGCCCACGGAGGTGACGCCGGGGGCCGCACCCACGGCGACGGAAGCGCTCCCCGCTCCGACCCCGCCGCCGGTGACGGACATCATGGTCCTCATCCCTGCAGGCCCCTTCCTCATGGGCTCCGACACCGGCCGAGGGGACGAGGCCCCGGCCCACCAGGTGGACCTGCCAGCCTTTGAGATGGACAAGTTTGAGGTCACCAACGCCGACTTCGCCAAGTTCGTGGAGGCCACGGGGTACAAGACCGACGCGGAGAAGGCCGGCGTGGCCAACACCTGGCGCACCTACGCCCAGGGCAAGGACAACCACCCCGTGGTGAAGGTCAGTTGGAACGACGCGGTGGCCTACTGCCAGTGGGTGGGCAAGCGGCTCCCCACCGAAGCCGAGTGGGAGAAGGCCGCCCGGGGCACCGATGGCCGCGTCTACCCGTGGGGCAACCAGTACGACCCCCAGAAGGCCAACGGCAAGGACCGGGGCATCCGCGGCACCACGGCCGTGGGCTCCTTCGCCGAGGGCGCGAGCCCCTACGGCGTGATGGACATGGCCGGCAACGTCTGGGAGTGGACGGCAGACTGGTATCAACCCTACCCGGGCAGCACCTACCAGTCGCCCTATTTCGGTGAGAAGTACAAGGTTCTCCGCGGTGGAGGGTGGTTTGAGACCGCCGAGTTCCTGCGTACCACCGTGCGCAACGCGGGCACGCCGGAGACCGCCAACGACGACATCGGTTTCCGGTGCGCGCGGTAGGCTCTCCAGAGGACTGGAGAAGGGATTCCGCCAGAGAAGGAGGTGAGGTGCAGCGAGCGAAAAGACCTGCAATCCACACGATGGTCGTCTGGCAAGTTGTTCAGCAGCAGTCTCCAAAGGAGGGGGCACGATGTTCCGGAAAATGCTCAGTGTCGTGTCGTTGATCGCCATCCTCGCCATGCTGCTGCCGAGCGTGGTCTCGGCGGCACCGGCAGCCCAGGGCCAGGAGTACATCATCGTCAAGGATGACTGGCTCAGCAAACTGGCGGACAAGTACCTGGGCAACATGTTCGCCTGGCCGGCCATCATGGCTGCCACCAACCAGAAGCACCTGGAAGACCCGTCCTTCGCCCGCATTGAGAACGCCGACCTCATTGAGCCCGGCTGGAAGATCTGGATCCCCAGCAAGGAAGAGGCCGAAGCCTTCCTGGCCAAGTGGGACCCCAAGAAGCCGGAGTTGCTCTTCGGCAAGCCGGCCGCTGGCCAGTTGGTGGTGGCTTCCTGGTGGACGGCTGGTGGCGAGGCCGAGGGCCTGAAGGGGCTCTTTGACGTCTACTCGGCCAAGTACCCGGGCGTGGAAATCGTCAACGCCACGGTGGCTGGTGGGGCGGGCTTCGTCTTCCGGGCGGTGGTGAAGCCGCGCCTCATCGCCGGGGACCCGCCGGACACCTTCCAGTTGCACGCCGGCCTGGAAGTGGAGGGGTACAGCCCCGAGCAGTACCTGGAACCCCTGGATGACCTCTTCGCCGCCGAGGGCCTGGAGAAGGTCTTCCCGGCCGACCTGCTGACCCTCCTCAAGTACAAGGGCCACTACTGGGGCGTGCCGGTCAACATCCACCGCTCCAACGTCCTCTGGTACGACAAGTCCATCTTCGCCGATGCCGGGCTGACCCCGCCCACCACCTGGGATGAGTTCTGGGCCGTCGCCGACGCGCTGAAGGCGAAGGGGATCGTCCCCCTGGCCATGGGCACCAGCGGTGGCTGGGAGGCCGGGCACGTCTTTGAGGATGTCCTCGCCGGCACCTGCGGCGCCGAGAAGTACGCCGGGCTGTGGACGGGCGCGGTCCAGTGGACCGACTCCTGCGTCACCCAGGCCCTGGAGAACTTCAAGCGCATGCTCACCTACGTCAACAGCGACCACCCGGCCCTCTCCTGGGACGGCGCAGGCCACTACCTGATTGACAACAAGGGCGCCATGATGATCATGGGCGACTGGACCAACGGCTGGTTCCAGTCCATGAAGTACACGGACTACGGCTGGGCTCCGTCGCCGGGGACCAAGGGCATCTTCGTCGCCCTGTCGGACAGCTTCTCGCTGCCCAAGAAGGCGCCCAACCGCGACAACGCCGTCAACTGGCTGAAGGTCTGCGGCTCCAAGGCTGGGCAGGAAGCCTTCAACCCCAAGAAGGGCTCCATCTGCGCCCGCACCGACTGCGACCCGGCTCTCTTCAACGAGTACCTGCAGTCGGCCATGCAGGACTGGCAGAAGGACGCCATCGTGCCCAGCGTGATCCACGGCGCGGCCGCCATTGAGTCGTGGGTGACGGACTTCAAGGATGCCATCACCCTCTTCGTCACCAGCGGCGACGTGGCTGGCACGCAGACCGCGCTCCAGGCCGCCTGCGTGGACGCTGGCGTCTGCAAGTAAGCCTGGCTGTCTCCTGGGCGGGGCAGCCTCCCTGGGCTGCCCCGCCCTTTGTGTCAGGAGCCCGATACCATGAGGCGCTGGGACTGGGACCGCATTTTCGCCATCTTGCTCATCCTTCCTTCTGTGCTGGCCATCGCCGTCTTCGTCTACGGGTTCATCGGCTTCACCGGCTACGTCTCGCTGACCAGGTGGAACAAACTCCTGCCCGACTTCACCTGGGTGGGCCTGCGCAATTATCAGACCCTCTTCGCGCATCCCCGCTTCCAGATTGACATCCGCAACACGGTGGTCTTCACCGTGCTGTTCCTGGCGGCCAGCCTGGCCATCGGCTTCTTCCTGGCCGTCCTGCTGGACCAGCGGGTCAAGGGGGAGAACTTCTTCCGCAGCGTCTACCTCTTCCCCATGGCCATCTCCTTCGTGGTCACGGGCGTCGTCTGGCGGTGGCTCCTGAACCCCGGGAGCCCGGAGATGGGCAGCACCGGGGTGAACCTCCTCCTGGAGCACATGGGGCTGGGGTTCCTCAAATGGGGGTGGTTCACCGACCCCACCGTGCTCTACATCCACCCCGACACCGACGCAGGGATGTTCCTGCAGCGCATCGGCCTGGGCTTCCTGACGACGGACAAGTTCGGCATCTCCGTGGCCATGATCTCCCTGGTGGTCGCGGCCACCTGGCAGATGTCGGGGTACGTGATGGCCCTGTACCTGGCGGGCCTGCGGGGCATCCCCGAGGAACTGCGGGAAGCAGCGCGCGTGGACGGGGCCAGCGAGGTCCAGATCTACCGTTACGTGGTCCTGCCGCTCCTGCGGCCCATCACCTTGGGCGCGGTGATCATCCTGGGCCACATCTCCCTGAAGATCTACGACCTGGTGGTGGCCATGACCGGGCCGGGGATCGGGTTCTCCACCGACGTACCGGCCTTCTTCATGTGGGAGACCACCTTCCACAGCAACCGGTTCGCCCAGGGCGCGTCCATCGCCATCATCCTCCTGATCATGGTGGCTGTCCTCATCGTCCCGTACCTCTACTCCAGCACGCGTAGGGAGATTGCCGCATGACCCCTCTGGTAGAACGTCGCCGTCCTTTGCGGGTGCGCATCCGGTGGCCGCGTCTCCTCATCTATGCGGCCCTCCTCCTGTTCGCTGCTTTCTACCTGATGCCGGTCTACGTCCTCCTGGTGACCGGCATGAAGAGTTTCGCCGAGGTGAGCCTGTACCGCATGTGGGAGCCGCCCTCGGGCATCCATTTTGACAGTTTCGCCAAGGCCTGGTACGGGAGCGTGGAGGAAGGGTTCCGCGGCCTCTCCCTCAACTTCATGAACAGCGTCTACATCACCGTGCCGGCCACGCTCCTCTCGGCCCTCCTGGGCTCCATGAACGGTTACGTCCTCTCCAAGTGGAAGTTCCGCGGGTCGGATACCCTCTTCGCCGCCCTCCTCTTCGGGATGTTCATCCCGTACCAGAGCATCCTCATCCCCCTGGTGCAGTCCCTGAGCCGTGTCGGCCTCTACGGGACCATCCCGGGGCTCATCTTCGTGCACACGGTGTACGGCATCCCCATCACCACTCTCATCTTCCGCAACTACTACGCCACCGTGCCCACGGAGATGGTGGAGGCGGCGAAGATTGACGGGGCCAACCTGCTGGGCGTGTACCGGTGGATCCTGTTCCCCATCTCCATGCCCGGCTTCGTGGTGGTCCTCATCTGGCAGTTCACGTCCATCTGGAACGACTTCCTCTTCGCCGTGACCGTGGCCCAGAACCCGGCCATCCAGCCCATCACCGTGGGCCTGAACAACCTG